>CAIYXH010000211.1 GCA_903930195.1 uncultured Actinomycetes bacterium
CCGACTTCACCGCTCAGACGACGGAGGGGGAGATCTCCTTCCACGACTGGATCGGCGACTCCTGGGCCGTCCTGTTCTCGCACCCCAAGAATTTCACCCCGGTCTGCACGACCGAGCTCGGCTACATGGCGAAGATCAAGCCGGAGTTCGACAAGCGGAACGTCAAGATCATCGGTCTCTCCGTCGACCCGGTCGAGAAGCACGAGGCCTGGGCCGCCGACATCGAGGAGACGCAGGGCACCGCGGTCAACTACCCGATCATCGGCGACAGCGACTTCAACGTCGCGAAGCTCTACGGGATGCTCCCGGCCGCCGTCTCCGGCGATCCGGCCGACCGCACCCCGGCCGACAACCAGACGGTGCGCAACGTCTTCGTGATCGGCCCGGACAAGAAGCTGAAGCTGATCCTCGTCTACCCGATGACGACCGGCCGCAACTTCGACGAGGTGCTGCGCGTGATCGACTCGCTCCAGCTCACCGCGAAGCACAAGGTCGCGACGCCGGTCAACTGGAAGCAGGGCGACGACGTGATCATCTCGTCCGCCGTCTCGAACGAGGAGGCCGCGGAGAAGTTCCCCGGCTACAAGACGGTCAAGCCGTACCTGCGCACGACGCCGCAGCCCGTCTGATTCCGCCGCAATTCGCGTTTTCGGAGAGGCCGGGGCAACCCGGCCTCTCCCGTTTCGAGCGCACCCCACTGCCTGAACGCCATTGCTATCCAATCGGAAAGAAATACGGATTCATGCGGGTTTGGACTGGATTTTCGGCCCCGGCCCGAGTAGACTTGTCCCAGATGAGCGAACGCAGGATGAACCCCGTGCACGACTGCACCTCGTGTGCCGTCGCGGCAACGTCCGAGCTGATCGGCTCGAAGTGGACGTCGCTGCTCGTCCACGACCTCTCCGAGGGGCCGCGCCGCTTCACGGAGCTCGAGCACTCGTGCCCCGGGATCTCCCCGCGGACGCTCTCGGAGCGCCTCCACATGCTCGAGTCGTCGGGCATCGTCGTGCGGCACAGCTACCCCGAGTCGCCGCCGCGGGTCGAGTACCAGCTGACCGACAAGGGCGTCGCGCTGCTGCCGATCATCGAGGCGATGCGCGGCTTCGGGCGCTCCTGGCTGATCGCCGAGCACGACGAGCACGCGCACGTCCCGCAGCGCCGCACCGGCACCGGCGCCCGCACCCGCGGCTAACCGCTGCGCGCCCCGTCACCTGGTATTTGACAGTGCAACTGCCGTTTCGGCACACTGTCAGGGCAATGACGACGACCGTTCAGCCGTTCTCCGAGACGTCCGTAGGGACGTTCATGGTCGTTGTTCTCTCGATTCTTCCCCGCTAGGGGGAGAATTTTGCCTACGCGGCCCTAGACGCCGCAGACGCCGACCTCACTAGAGCAGAGGTGCGTCTTCGGGCGCTTCACTACCGTAGGACTAGAGACCAGGAGAGACGACCGTGACCGCTGGACAGAACCGAACCGACGACCGCCGCACTCAGCCGCCGAGCCACGAGGCGGACGCGCGATGACCCGCATGCTGGGTTCCGACGCAATCCTGCGCTGCCTGGAGGCCGAGGGCGTCGACGTCATGTTCGGCATCCCGGGCGGCGCCATCCTGCCCACGTACGACGCGATCGCACGGGGCACCTCGGTGCGCCACATCCTCGCCCGCCATGAGCAGGGCGCAGGCCACATGGCCGAGGGCTACGCCCGCGCCTCCGGCCGGCCCGGTGTCGCGATCGCGACCTCCGGTCCCGGGGCGACGAACCTCGTCACCCCGATCGCCGACGCGTGGATGGACTCGACGCCGCTCGTTGCGATCACGGGCCAGGTCAGCTCGAAGCTGATCGGCACCGACGCGTTCCAGGAGACCGACGCGACCGGCATCACGATGCCGATCGTCAAGCACTCCTGGCTCGTCCAGGACGTCCGCGACCTGCCGCACGCGATGAAGGCCGCGTTCCACGTCGCCCAGAGCGGGCGGCCCGGCCCCGTGCTCGTCGATATCGCGAAGGACGCGCAGGAAGCCGAGTTCGACTTCACGTATCCGACCGACGTCGACCTCCCCGGCTGGAAGCCGCCGACCAAGGTGCACGAGCGCCAGGTGCGCGAGGCCGCCAAGGCGATCGCCGAGGCACGCCAGCCGATCATCTACGCGGGTGGCGGCGTGCTCAACGGCAACGCGTCTGCCGAGCTGCTCGAGCTCGTCGAGGCCGGCAACCTGCCGGCGGTCGTGACGCTGATGGGCAAGGGCGCGCTGCCCGACTCCCACCGCCTCAACTACGGCCACCCGGGCATGCACGGCTCGAAGTACGCGAACTGGGCGCTGAACAAGTCCGACCTGATCATCGCCGTCGGCGTCCGCTTCGACGACCGCGTCACCGGCAAGGTCTCGGCGTTCGCGCCGGGCGCCAAGGTCATCCACTTCGATATCGACGCAGCCGAGGTCGGGAAGATCCGCGATGCCGAGATCCCGGTTGTCGGCCCGCTCAAGCTCGCGCTCGCGCAGCTCACCCCCGAGGTGAAGCGGCTCGAGAACGAGCGCCCGGCCGATCGCACCGCCTGGCTGAACCAGCTCGAGGAGTGGCGCGCGCGCTACCCCTACAAGTACCGCAAGACCTCGGGGATCCTCAAGCCGCAGACCGTGATCGAAACGCTGCGCGATCTCGCCGGCGAGCGGACGGAGGACGTGATCTGGACGACCGGCGTCGGCCAGCACCAGATGTGGGCGATGCAGTACCTCCAGTGCGAGAAGCCGCGGTCGTTCATCACCTCGGGCGGCCTCGGGACGATGGGCTTCGGCGTGCCGGCGGCTGTCGGTGCCAAGGCTGCCCGCCCCGACGCGACGGTGGTCTGCATCGACGGCGATGGCTGCTTCCAGATGACGAACCAGGAGCTGACGGCCGCAGCGCTCGAAGGCCTGCCGATCGTCGTCGTCATCTGCAACAACGGCTGGCTCGGGATGGTGCGCCAGTGGCAGGAGCTCTTCTACGCCGAGCGCTACGCCGAGACGCACCTGACCAAGCAGGTGCCCGACTACGCCCAGCTCGCGGAGGCGCTCGGCGCCGCCGGGTTCACCGTCGACAACGAGGACGACCTCGAATCGACGCTCCGCGCGGCGATGGACTCGGGCCGCACCGCGGTCGTCGACGCCCGTGTCGACCCGGACGAGAACTGCTACCCGATGGTCCCGTCCGGCGCGGCCGCGATCGACACCATCGAGCTGCCGGATGCCGAGGAGATCGTCGGATGACACTGCACACCATCTCCGTCGAGCTCGAGAACACGCCGGGCGCCCTCGTCCGCGTCTCGCAGATGTTCGCGCGGCGGGGCTACAACATCCAGAGTCTTGCGGTCGGCCCCACGGAGCGCCCGGAGATCTCGCGGGTCACGCTCCGCGTCGACTGCTCCCAGCACTCGATCGAGCAGATCGAGAAGCAGATCCACAAGCTCGTGAACGTCCTCCGGGTGGTCGAGCTGAAGCCGGGTGAATCCGTCGAGCGCGAGCTCGCGCTGATCACGGTCGAGGCTCCCCCGGACAAGCGGGCGGAGCTGATCGCGCTCGGCGAGGTCTTCGGCGCACGCGTCGCAGACATCGGCCGGGATGCGCTCACATTCGAGATCGTCGGACGTCCGGAGGAGCTCGACGCGTTCGAGGAGCTCGTCCGGCCGCACGGCGTCAAGGAACTTGCACGAACGGGACGGATCGGCTTGCGCCGCCCGGGCCCGCGTCCAGCACGGCAGCAGACCGCGGCCGTCTCGTAGATCGGAAGGGGAAGAAATCAAGTGGCTGAAGTGATCAAGACGGGAGACGTCGGTCTCCTCACGGGGAAGGTGGCCGTGCTCGGCTATGGCAGCCAGGGGCACGCCCACGCGCTCAACCTCGCCGACTCGGGCATCCAGGTGCAGGTCGGCCTGCGGCCCGAGAGCTCCTCGCGCGCAGCGGCCGAAGAGGCCGGGCTCGCCGTCGGCACGGTGGCCGAAGCGGTCAAGGACGCGCAGGTCGTGGTCTTCCTCGTCCCGGACGGCGACCAGAAGGCGCTGTACGACAACGAGGTCGCAGCGAACCTGGCCGACGGCGCCACGCTCCTCTTCGCGCACGGCTTCGCGATCCACTTCGGGCTGATCGAGCCCCCCGCCGGCCACGATGTCGTCATGGTCGCGCCGAAGGGCCCGGGCCACATCGTCCGCCGGCTCTACGAGGAGGGCTTCGGCACTCCTGCGCTGATCGCGGTCGCCCAGAACGCGAGCGGCCAGGCGCGCGAGCTGGCGCTCGCCTACGCCGCGGCGATCGGCTCCGGCCGCGCCGGGATCCTCGAGACCACGTTCAAGGAAGAGACCGAGAGCGACCTCTTCGGCGAGCAGGCCGTGCTCTGCGGCGGCGTCACGCAGCTGATCAAGTACGGCTTCGAGACCCTCGTCGAGGCGGGCTACGCACCCGAGGTCGCCTACTACGAGTGCCTGCACGAGCTGAAGCTCATCGTCGACCTGATCTACGAGGGCGGCCTCGAGCGGATGCACTACTCGATCTCCGACACCGCCGAGTTCGGCTCGCACGTCGTCGGCCCGCGGGTCGTCGACGAGAGCGTCAAGGAGAACATGCGCGTGGCGCTCAAGGCCATCCAGGACGGGGACTTCGCCCGCGAGTGGATCGCCGAGATGGAGCGCGGCCGCCCGAGCCTCGCCGAGTACCGCAGCGAGCTCGCGGCGCATCAGATCGAGCAGGTCGGCAAGCGCCTGCGCGCCCTCGGCCACCGGGAGGTACAGGGGGTACATGGCGTCGGTTGACGTCCCTGTAGCACTGCTCGGCTACGGCACGGTCGGCGCCGCGGTCAACCGGCTGCTCAACGAGCAGGCGGACGACATCGAGCGCGCGACCGGCCATCGGCTGCGCATCGTCAAGGCGCTCGTGCGCGACCTCGACAAGGACCGCGGCTTCCCCGCGGGCTCCGACGTGCTGACGACCTCGATCGACGAGATCCTCGCGGATCCGTCGATCACGGTCGTCGCCGAGGTCATGGGCGGCGTGGAGCCGGCCGGGGGCTATGTCCTCGACCTGCTCCGCGCCGGCAAGCACGTCGTCACCGCCAACAAGCAGCTCGTCGCCCGGCGTGGCGCCGAGCTGTTCGAGGCCGCCTCCGAAGGCGGCGTCCAGCTCCGCTTCGAGGCGAGCGTCTGCGCTGCGATCCCCGTGATCAAGGTGCTGCGCGAGTCGCTGCTCGTCGCGAACGTCCACCGCGTGCTCGGGATCGTCAACGGCACGACCAACTTCATGCTCACGCAGATGGAGGTGGGCTCGACGTACGAGGAGGCGCTCGCCGAGGCGCAGCGCCGCGGCTTCGCCGAGGCGGATCCGACTGACGACGTCACCGGGGCGGATGCCGCCGCGAAGATGGCGATCCTTGCGACGATCGCGTTCAACTCGCGCTACGAGCTCTCCGACGTCGACACGATCGGCATCGACCGGATCGACCCGCTCGACGTCGCTGCCGCCCGCGAGCTCGACATGGTCATCCGGCTCGTCGGCCAGGCCCGGCTCGTCGACGGCCACGTCGACGTCCGCGTCAGCCCCGCGTTCGTCGACCGCCATCATCCGCTCGCTGCCGTCGAAGGCGCGTTCAACGCGGTGATGCTGCAGGGCGACGCGATCCGCGAGATCACCCTCGAAGGTCCCGGCGCCGGCGGCGTCGAGACGGCCTCGGCCGTGATCGCCGACATGGCGAGCGTGATCGGGACGATGGGCACCGGCTTTCTGAAGAACGACGCCGTCTGGCGCTCGCTGCCGCGGCTCGCGCCCGGCGACGCGACCTCGCCCTACTACTTCCACCTCTCGGTCGACGACCGGCCGGGCGTGCTGGCCCGTGTCGCGGAGGCACTGGCAGAGAACAGCGTCTCGATCGCCCGGCTGCGTCAACACCAGAACGGCGAGGGGCGCGCGGCGCTGCACGTCGTCACGCATGAGGCGCGCCAGGGTGCTCTGCACGCCGCGCTCGAGACGCTTGCCGCCCTCGACGAGGTCCACCGGCCGCCGCTGCCGTTCCCCGTCGTCTCCGACCGCGGCTTCGGAGACTTCGAATGGGAGTGATCTCTCGCTACCGCGACCGCCTGCCGGTCACTGCCGCCACGCCCGAGCTGACGCTCGGCGAGGGCTCGACCCCGCTGATCCGCTCGCGGGCGATCGGTGCCTCGCTGGGCGTCGACCTCTGGTTCAAGTTCGAGGGGATGAATCCCTCGGGATCCTTCAAGGACAGGGGGATGGTCGTCGCCGTCGCGAAGGCGGTCGAGGACGGCGCCACCGGCGTTGTCTGCGCCTCGACCGGCAATACGGCCGCGTCTGCGTCGGCCTACGCCGCGCGGGCCGGGCTCGTGGCCGTCGTCCTCTGCCCGGCAGGCGCGATCGCCGCTGCGAAGCAGGCTCAGTCCCGCGCCGTCGGGGCCCGCTTCCTCGAGGTGCGCGGGTCGTTCGACGATGCGCTGCGCTCGTGCCAGCAGCTCGCCGACCGCGGCGAGTTCGCCCTCGTCAACTCGCTCAACCCGTACCGGATCGAAGGGCAGAAGACGGCCGCGTTCGAGCTCACCGAGGAGCTCGGTCACGCGCCGCACGTGCTCGCACTGCCCTACGGGGGCGGCGGCAACACGAAGGCCTACGCCAAGGGCTTCACCGAGGACGGCGCCGCGACGCGGATCGTCTCGGCGCAGTCCGAGCAGCGCGCGACGACGCTCGCGTCGGCGATCCGGATCGCCGAGCCCGCCCATGAGCACGAGGTCGAAGCGCTCGTCGAGGGCGGCCGCGTCGAGGTCACGAGCGTCAGCGACGAGGACATCACGCGAATGTGGCTCGAGCTCGCCACACGCGAAGGGATCTTCTGCGAGCCGTCGTCGGCCGCAGGCCTCGCCGGCCTGCGCCAGGTCGAGCTCGAGACTGGCAGCACCGTCGTCTGCGTCCTCACGGGCCATGGCCTCAAGGACACGGCCGCGGTCGCGAACCTCACGGCCGAGCCGTGCGTCGTCGATCCCGACGTCGATTCGATCCTGGCCGGCATCCACGGCGCGCCGGTGGGGGTCGGAGCGTGAGCATCGTCGTCCGCGCTCCCGCGACCACGGCGAACCTCGGCCCGGGCTTCGACTGCGCGGCTGCGGCGTTCGAGCTCTGGAACGAGCTCGAGGTCACGCCCGGCTCCGGCACGGTCACCGTCACGGGGGAGGGCACCGACGAGATCTCGACCGGAGCCGACCATCTGGCGTTGCGCGCGTTCGCGGCCGTCACGCCGATCGACGGCTACGACTTCCGCTTCACGAACCGGATCCCGCTCGAGCGGGGGATGGGCTCCTCGGCGGCGACGATCGCCGCCGGGCTCGTCGCCGGCTTCGCTGCGGCGGGGCGCGAGGCCGATCCCGACGAGCTGCTCGCGCTCGGGTTGCCGTTCGAAGGCCACGCCGACAATCTCGCTGCGGCGCTGCGCGGCGGTGTCTGTCTGATCTGGCAGAACGGCGACGGTCGCCACCACACGCGCCAGGTCGCGACCGATCTCCCGCTGGCTGCGATCGTCGTCGCGCCCGAGACGCGCGTGAGCACCGCCGCCTCCCGGGGCCGCCTGCCCGAGAGCCTGAGCCACGGCGAGGCCGTTGCCGCCGCGGCGCAGGCCGCGCTGCTCGGCGCCGCGATGGCCTCGGGCGACGCCGAGCTCCTTGCCGCAGCCTTCCACGATCGCCTGCACGAGCCCTACCGCGCCGCCGACGCCCCGCACCTCGGCGAGCTGCGCGACGCGCCGGTCACCGGCCAGGCGGGCGTCACCCTCTCGGGCTCCGGCCCGTCGATCGTCGTCTGGGTCGAGAAGGCCGCCGTGGCCGAGGCAGCCGCGGAGCTCGGCAACCGCTACCCGGACGCGCGCGTCCTTCCCCTCCGCATCGCCCAGACAGGAGCTTCCACATGAGCGTCTACAGCCAGCCCTCCGATCCCGGCAAGAAGCGCAGCGCCAAGCTGACCGACGGCGTCGATCGCGCGCCCGCGCGCGCGATGCTGAAGGGCATCGGCTTCACCGACGAAGACCTGGCGAAGCCGATCATCGGGGTCGCGACGACGTGG
Source organism: uncultured Actinomycetes bacterium (assembly GCA_903930195.1). GTDB lineage: Bacteria > Actinomycetota > Thermoleophilia > Gaiellales > Gaiellaceae > PALSA-600. Next base: position 8,081 of record CAIYXH010000211.1, read on the forward strand.
ACCGAGACGATGCCGTGCAACTACAACCAGCGCGAGCTCGCCCAGCACGTCAAGGCCGGCATCCGCGCAGCCGGCGGCACGCCGATGGAGTTCAACACGATCTCCGTCTCCGACGGCGTCTCGATGGGCACGAGCGGCATGCGCGCGTCGCTGATCTCGCGCGAGGTGATCGCCGACTCGATCGAGCTGATGGTCGAGGGGCACCTCATGGACGGGCTCGTCTGCCTCGTCGGCTGCGACAAGACCGTCCCGGGCGCCACCATGGCGCTCGCGCGGCTCGACGTCCCGGGCCTGATCTTCTACAGCGGCTCGATCGAGACCGGCAGCTACCGCGGCAAGGACGTGACGATCCAGGACGTGTTCGAGGCAGTCGGGGCACGCGCGGCGGGCCGGATGACCGACGAGGACGTCCACGAGCTCGAGAGCTGCGCCTGTCCCGGCGCCGGCGCCTGCGGCGGTCAGTTCACGGCCAACACGATGGCGCTCGTCGTCGACTTCCTGGGCATCTCGCCGCGCGGTCTCAACGGGATCCCGGCCACGCACCCCGACAAGGAGGCGGCCGCCGAGGAGGCAGGCCGGATGGCGATGGAGCTGATCCGCAAGGATCTGAAGCCGTCGCAGATCCTCACCCGTGATGCCTTCGAGAACGCGATTGCGGCGGTCGCCGGCACCGGCGGCTCGACGAACGGCGTGCTCCACCTGCTCGCGATCGCACGCGAGGTGGGCATCGAGCTCTCGCTCGAGGACTTCGACTCGATCTCGGCGCGCACGCCGATCGTCGCCGATCTGAAGCCGTTCGGCCGCTTCGCGGCCCCGGCCATCCACGAGGCCGGCGGCATCGGCCTCGTCGCCCGTGAGCTCTCGGCGGCCGGGATGATCCACGACGGCCTCACCGGCGTCGACGGCAAGACGCTGCGCCAGGTCGCGGACGACACGGTCGAGACGCCGGGGCAGGAGGTCGTCGTCTCGTACGAGCATCCGATCCAGGCGAGTGGCGGCATCGCGATCCTGCGCGGCTCGCTCGCGCCCGAGGGCTCCGTCGTCAAGCTCGCCGGCCACGAGCGGCACCTGCACCGCGGCCCCGCCCGCGTCTTCGACTCCGAGGAGGAGTGCTTCGCCGCCGTCAAGGCGCGTGCGATCAAGGCGGGCGACGTGGTCGTGATCCGCTACGAGGGCCCGGCCGGCGGCCCCGGGATGCGCGAGATGCTGCACGTCACCGCAGCGCTCGTCGGCGAGGGCCTCGGCGAGGAGATCGCCCTGATCACCGACGGCCGCTTCTCCGGCGCGACGCACGGCCTGATGGTCGGCCACATCGCTCCCGAGGCGGCGCGCGGCGGCCCGATCGCCGCCGTCCGCGACGGCGACATCATCGTGCTCGACATCGCGAACCGCGAGCTCAACCTCGAGCTCTCCGACGACGAGATCGCGGCGCGCCTCGCCGACTGGAAGGCGCCTGCCTCCAAGGTCAAGCACGGCGTCTTCTCCAAGTACGCCGCCGGCGTCAGCAGCGCGAGCAAAGGCGCGGTGACGTGAGCAGGGCGGACAAGACACAGGGACTGTCCCCGAAGGGGCCTGTCCCGATCGAGGCGGTGCGCGCTGTCGGCGTTCAGTCGGGACAGGCCGGAGGCCAGTCCCTAACCCGCGAGCAGCTTCTTGATGTTGCGGGTCGCCTGCAGGATCCGCTGGTCGTTCTCGACGAGCGCGAAACGCACGTGGCAGTCGCCGCCTGGGCCGAAGCCGACACCCGGGGAGACCGCCACCTCCGCCTCACGGGCAAGGAGCAGGGAGAACTCCAGGGAGCCGAGCTCGCGGAAGGCGTCCGGCAGCTCCGCCCAGACGAACATCGTGCCCTGCGGGGACGGGACGTCCCAGCCCGCGCGCTCGAGGCCGGAGATGAGGGCGTCGCGGCGCAGGCGGTAGATCTCGTTCACCTCCGCCGGGTAGTCGGAGGCCTCGCGGAGCGCCACGATCGAGGCGATCTGAATCGGCTGGAAGGTGCCGTAGTCCAGGTAGGACTTGAGCTTCGCCAGCGCGGCGATCACGTCCGGGCGGCCGAGGCAGAAGCCCATGCGCCAGCCGGCCATCGAGAAGGACTTCGTCAGGGAGTACAGCTCGACCGCCACGTCGAGGGCGCCTTCGCAGGCGAGCACGGACGGCGGCTTGTGGCCGTCGAAGGCGACGTCTGCGTAGGCGAAGTCGTGGATCAGCACGAAGTCGCGCTCGCGGGCGAGGTCGACGAGCTTCTGCATCAGCTCCGGCGTCGCGACGGCGGTCGTCGGGTTGTGCGGGAAGGAGACGATGACGGCGCGCGGCGCGGGCTGCGCGGAGCGGACGGCCTCTTCGACGATCTCCAGGAAGTCGCCGCCCTCGAAGCCGCGCGCGTGGATCACCGTCGCGCCGGCGAGACGCGGCGCGACGAGGTGGATGGGGTAGGCCGGCGACGGGACGACAACCGTGTCGCCCGGCTCGGACAGCACCCACATCAGGTGCGAGAGGCCTTCCTTGGCGCCGATTGTCGAGACCACGTGACGTTCCGGATCGAGCGTGACGCCGAAGACGTCGGCGTAGCGCTCGCAGATCGCTTCGCGCAGGTTCGGCAGGCCGCGGCTCGAGGAGTACCGGTGGTTGACCGGCTTGAGCGCGGCTTCGGCAAGCTTTTCAACGGCGACGGCGGGACTCGGGATGTCCGGGTTGCCGAAGCCGAGGTCGATCACGTCACGGCCCGCGCGCCGAAGCTCACGCTTCAGCTCGTTGACCGTCGCGAAGACGTACGGGGGAAGTTCACCAATACGACGGAATTCCATAGCCGTCCTCAGTCTAAGGAGACTCGAAATGTCAGTTGACGTTCTACGGTGCAGGGTCTGCGAGAGCGAGTACCCGGCGATTGCCCACGGGATCTGCGCGCGGTGCTTCGGCCCGCTCGAACCGGTCTACGACTGGGACGAGATCGCGACGCGTGTCAGCCGTGAGAGCATCGAGGCCGGCCCGCTCTCGATCTGGCGTTATGCCGACCTTCTGCCGGCCACGCCGCCCCCCGATGCCGCCTCTGGCCCGGGGTGGACGCCGCTGATCCCCGCACCGCGGCTTGCAGCTGCGGTCGGCGTCGGCGAGCTCTGGCTCAAGCTCGACACCGCGAACCCGACCCACTCGTTCAAGGACCGCGTCGTCGCCGTCGCGGCGGCGAAGGCCGTTGAGTTCGGGCTCGACACGCTCTCGTGCACCTCGACCGGGAATCTCGCCGGCGCCGTTGCGGCCCGGGCGGCGCAGCTCGGGATGCCGGCAGTGATCTTCTGCCCGGCCTCGCTCGAGCTCGAGAAGATGCAGGCGACGACCGTCTACGGCGCCCGCGTCTTCGGCGTGAACGGCAGCTACGACGACTGCTCGCGGCTCGTCTCCGAGCTCGCGGGCGAGGTCGAGTGGGGCTTCGTCAACGTCAACCTGCGCTCCTACTACGCCGAGGGCTCGAAGTCGCTCGCCTTCGAGGTGATCGAGCAGCTCGGCTGGGAGACACCGGACGCCGTCGTCGCGCCGATCGCGTCGGGCGCGATGTTCTCGAAGCTCTGGCAGGGCTACAACCAGTTCGAGCGGCTCGGCCTGATCGACACCCCGAAGCCGCGCCTCTATGGCGGCCAGGCCGAGGGCTGCAGCCCCGTCGCCTCCGCGTTTGCCGAAGACCGGCGCGTCTCGCCGGTGCGGCCGAACTCGATCGCACGCTCACTGGCGATCGGCAACCCGGCCGACGGCGACCTCGCGATCTCGACCGCCCGCGCGTCGGGCGGGGCGATCTACGCGGTGCCCGAGGCAGACGTCGGCCCGAACATGGCGTTCCTCGCCGAGCTGGCGGGCGTCTTCGGCGAGACCGCTGCGGGGGTCACGATCGGTGCGCTCCGCGCGGCGGCCGCCCGTGGCGACATCGGCGAGAACGACCGCGTCGTCGCGCTGATCACCGGCACCGGCCTGAAGACGCCGGGCGCCGTGGCCGGCTCGGTCACCGGGACGATCGTCGAGATCGAGCCCGATGTCGACGCGCTGCTCGACGAGCTCGGAGTGCTCGCGTGAGCGATCCGCTCCTGGCCGAGACCCGCAGCGAGCTCGACGCGATCGACCGCGCCCTGCTCGACCTGGTCAACCGCCGCCTCGAGCTGGTGCGGCGGTTGCACGTCCACAAGGTCGAGGCCGGTCTGCCCCTGCGCGACATGGCCCGTGAGGAGGGCCTCCTCGACGAGCTCGTCGCGAAGAACGACGGAACGCTCTCGGAGGGTGGCGTACGCGCGTTCTTCACCCACATCCTCGATCTGATTCGGAAGGAGATCCATGGCAGCTGAGGTGGTGATCCTCCCCGGCGACGGCATCGGCCCCGAGGTCATGCAGGAGGCCGCCCGCGTGATGATGGCGTTCGGCATCGACTTCGTCTCGCAGCCGTTCGGCGGCGCGGCGATCGACTCGATCGGGCGTCCGATGATCCCCGACACCCTGATCGCCGCGCGCAAGGCCAAGGCTGTGCTGCTCGGGGCGGTCGGCGGCCCGCAGTGGGAGTCGCACGTCCCGCGTCCCGAGACCGCGCTGATCAAGCTGCGCAAGGAGCTCGGCGTCTACGCGAACCTGCGGCCCGCCCGTGCCGAGGGCATCGACCTCGTCATCGTCCGCGAGCTGATCGGCGGCCTCTACTACGGTGCTCGCGGCACCCGCGAGGACGGGGTCGTCTTCGACACCTGCGAGTACACCGAGGAGGGCGTCGAGCGGGTGATCCGCCGGGCCTTCGAGGTCGCGCGGACGCGCGGCAAGCGGCTCGTCTCGGTCGACAAGTCGAACGTGCTCGACACCGGCAGGCTCTGGCGCGCGGTCGCGATGCGGCTCGGCCCGGAGTACCCGGACGTCGAGCTGAGCCACGGCCTCGTCGACAGCGTCGCGATGCAGCTCGTGATGAACCCGGCGCAGTTCGACACGCTGGTGATGGAGAACACCTTCGGCGACATCCTCTCCGACGTCGCTGCCGGTGCCACCGGCGGTCTCGGCCTAGCGTCGTCCGCCTCGCTCTCCGACGACGGCCCCGGCATCTTCGAGCCGGTGCACGGCTCGGCGCCGGACATCGCCGGCAGGGGGATCGCGAACCCGACGGCGATGCTGCTCTCGCTCGTGATGGCGCTCGACTACTGCCTCGACCGTCCGGCCGAGGCACGCCGGCTCGAGACGGCGATCGCGCACGCGGCCGAGACGGCGCCGACGGTCGATCAGGGCGGCACGGCAACGACGACGCAGTTCGGCGATGCCGTGCTGGAGGCGCTGGCCGCGTGAGCGTGACGATTGCAGAGGGGCTGTCCCCGCAGGGGGCTGTCCCGGTAGTGCTCTTGGAGATCGTCGCGTGAATCCGTCGGTCGGCTATCCAGGCCCGGCAGGCTCGCACTCGGCGGCGGCATCGCTGCTGCTCGCGCCCGAGTCGCAGCAGGAGCCGCTCGCGAGCTTTGCCTCGGTCGTCGAGGCGACGGTCGCCTCCGAGGTCGAGCTCGGCGTGCTGCCGATCGAGAACTCGCTGCACGGCCCGGTCGCCGAGACGCACGACCTGCTCTACGAGGCGCCGCTCTCGATCGTCTCGGAGATCACGCTGCCGATCGTCCACTGCCTCGTCGCGCGGGAGCCGATCCAGCCGGCCGAGGTGAAGACGCTGCGCTCGTACCCGGTCGCGTTCGACCAGTGCCGCGAGCTCGTGCGGGCGATCAACCCGCGCCGGATCCCGTCGGCGACGACCGCCGACGCAGCGCGTGAGGTCGCCGAGTCGGACGATCTGACCGAGGCCGCGATCGCGAGCGCCGAGGCAGCCGCGCGCTACGGCCTCCACGTGATCGCCCGCGACGTCGGCGACCACGCTGCGTTCACCCGCTTCGTCGGCATCGCGGCCTACACGCGGATCGACCGCGCGCCC
>CAIYXH010000212.1 GCA_903930195.1 uncultured Actinomycetes bacterium
AGCTCGTCGTCGCGTTCGCCCGCCGCTGGGATGCCAAGGTGATCGTCAAGGGGCTCCGGGTGATCTCCGACTTCGAATGGGAGTTCCAGATGAACCAGCTCAACCGGCACCTTGCCCCGGAGATCGAGACGGTCTACGTGATGGCGAGCCCGCAGGTCAGCTTCGTCTCCTCGAGTGGCGTGAAGGAGATCGCCTCGTTCGGTGGAAATGTCGAAGAGCTGGTGCCGCCTGCCGTCGCGCGCCGTCTCCGGGAGCTCTTCCCGAACGGACGTGGCGGTGCTCCACTGTCCGACCAGGAGTAAGATCAACCGAAGCCATGGACGTACTCGTTCTCATCGACAAGCTCGACGACCTCGTGCACAACGCGAAGGCCGTGCCGCTCACCGACCAGGTGCGGATCGACCGCGAGGAGATCTACGACATCCTCGATCAGATGCGGGCGACGATCCCCGAGGAGATCAAGCAGGCGCGGTGGATCGTCAAGGAGCGCCAGGAGATGCTCGCCGAGGCGAAGCGCGAGCAGGACCGGCTGCTGCAGGAGGCACGCGAGCAGGCCGTGCGCGAGGCCTCCCAGACCGAGATCGTCAAGCTTGCCGAGCGCCAGGCGCAGGAGATCATCGACGAGGCCCGCCGCCAGGCGCGCGAGATGCGCCTCGAGATGGAGGACTGGGCCGACGGGATGCTCGCGACCCTCGAGAACAACCTCGACAAGTTCCTCACTGCGGTTCGCCGCGGCCGTGACCGGCTGCACGAGCGCTCGCAGGAGACCGTCGTCGCGGGCATCGGCCCGATCGACGACGAGTCCGGCTACTAAGTCGCCGGGCGCGCTCCCGCCCGCTGACGGGCAAGATGGACAGATGACGACGAGCTTCAGCCTGCGCCAGGTGAGGCTGCGTCCGGGCGAGGAGTACCGCGACGCGGTCGAGGTCGAGCTGGCGCCGTTCGACTACGGCGGTGCGCGCTACCTCCCGGTTCCGGCGCAGGTTCCCGCTGCCTTCGCGATGACGCGGGCGCTGACGGGCACCGTCTTCGAGCTCGACTTCACCGCCCGCCTCCACGGCCCGTGCTACCGCTGCCTCGGAGACGCGGTGCTCGAGGTGCCGATCCGCGCCCGCGAGTACCAGGCGGAGAAGCCGGAGGGCGAGGAGATGGTGACGCCGTACCTCACCGACGACAACCTCGACCTTTCGGCCTGGGCACACGACGCAATCGCGCTCGCGCTTCCCGACAAGATCCTCTGCCGGCCCGACTGCGCCGGCCTCTGTCCCGTCTGCGGCGAGAACCTGAACGACGACCCGCACACGCACGAGGACGAGACGGTGGACGAGCGCTGGGCCGCGCTCGAGGCGCTCAAGGAGGCGGGGCAGGGCTGAGCCCCTGTCTCGCCGCGCCGCTCGAACGTCAGCTACACTGCCCGTCGCTCATGGCTGTCCCCAAGAGGAAAACATCCAAGTCCCGCCGCGACAAGCGCCGGGCGACCCATTCGATCGAGGCTCCTCGGGTGAACACCTGCCCGAACTGCAACTCGCCGAAGCTTCCTCATCGGGCGTGCCCGACCTGCGGCACGTATCGCGGCCGCGAGGTCGTCCCCTTCCGCTTCGAGTAGTCCGTGACCCGGATTGCCGTCGACGCGCTCGGCGGAGACCGTGCGCCCGCAGAGGTGATTGCAGGCGCGCACGATGCGATCCGTGACGGCATCGACGTCGTCCTCTACGGCCCGGCGGGGCTCGACACGGGCGGCATCGAGCTCGTCGAGACGATCGACGTGATCGAGATGGCGGAGAAGCCCGCCGAGGCAGTGCGCGCGAAGCCCAACTCGTCGCTCGTCGCCGCCGTGCGCGCCGTCGCGGACGGCAACGCCGACGCTGTCGTCTCGGCCGGGAACACGGGCGCAGTGCTCGCGGCAGGGCTGCTGCACCTGCGCCGGCTCTCCGGCGTGATGCGGCCCGCGATCGCCGTGCCGATCCCGGCGCGCGAGAAGGTCTCCCTGCTCCTCGACGGCGGCGCGAACGCCGACAGCCGCCCGGAGCACCTCGTCCAGTTCGCCGTGATGGGCTCGATCTTCGCCCAGGAGATGCTCGACGTCGCGAACCCCGAGGTGCGGCTCCTCTCGATCGGCGAGGAGCCCGAAAAGGGCGACAGCGCGACGATCGAGGCGCACGAGCTGCTGCGCGAGGAAGCGGGCATCAACTTCGTCGGGAACGCCGAGGGCCGTGACCTGCTCCGCGGCGCGGCCGATGTCGTCGTCACCGGCGGCTTCAACGGGAACATGGCGCTGAAGCTGCTCGAGGGCACCATCACCGAGCTCCTCGATGCCCTCCGTGAGGAGATCACGGCGACGACGAGAGGGAAGGTCGGCGGGCTCCTGATCCGTCCCGCGGCGCGGCGCCTGCGCACGCGGCTCGACCCGGAGACGTACGGCGGCGCGTACCTCCTCGGCCTCCGCGGCCTCGCCGTCATCGCCCACGGCAACTCGAGCCGCCGGGCCATCGGCAACGCGATCCGGCTCGCCGCGCGCGGTGTCGACAACCAGGTGGTCGAGCGGCTGGCCGAGCGGCTCCCGTACCGTGATCGACGCGACGAATCGCACGACGCCTGATCCGGCAGCCCGAGGCTGTATGATCGGCGCGCTTCTAACCCCCCGAACCAATTGAGGTGACATGGCAGCGTCCCGTGAAGAGATCTACGAGCGCGTCAAGGAAGTCCTGACGGATCAGCTCGGCGCCGACGAGGCGGATATCAACGAGGAGGCATCGTTCCAGGAGGATCTGGACGCGGACTCGCTCGACCTCGTCGAGCTCATCATGGAGCTCGAGGACCAGTTCGTGATCAAGATCTCGGACGAGGACGCCCAGAAGATCACGACCGTCGGGCAGGCAGTCGACTACGTCTCGTCTCACCAGTAGTCAGCTCCGCGAACTGATCGACGCGCTCCCGGTGGAGCGCGCCACGGCGGCGTTCACCCACACGAGCTGGGCGGCCGACCGTCGGGAGTCCTACGAGCGCTTGGAGTTCCTCGGGGACTCCGTGCTCGAGCTCGCGATCGCGCACATGCTCTACGACCGCTTTCCGGACTTCAACGAAGGCCGGATGGCGAAGATCCGGTCACACGTGGTCTCGCGCGCGAGCTGCGCCGTCGTCGCCGAGGAGCTCGGCCTCG
>CAIYXH010000213.1 GCA_903930195.1 uncultured Actinomycetes bacterium
CGCCCATACGCACGTCCTCGGTCTGGAACCACCCGTTGGAGGCGTTTGGGCTCACCCCGTGGAGGCAATGACCAAAGCGGGTGAGGTCACACCCTCCGCTTCGGAGACGAAGCAGTCGATCCACCCGGTTCCGCCAACCCACCGTCATCGCTCCCTCGGCTGGGCCCGACGTGACAGGCAACCCGTCACGCGCTCCAGTCGAGATTTCCCTTCGGAATTCGAACCGCCTGCGGCGGAGAGAGAAAGAGAGGCAATCGTGAACAGCAGCAACCCGATGTTCCCCGACGTCCCCCGGCTCACCGAGCGCTTCACCGAGCGGAGGCCGTCGTGAAGATCCTGATCGCCGACGACCACAGCCTGATGCTCGCCGGCGTCAAGCAGGCGCTCGAGAACGACCACGGCTTCGAGATCGTCGGCGAGGCCGGCACCGGGCCCGAGGTGATGCCGCTGATCAAGCGGCGGTCGCCCGAGATCGTGCTCCTCGACCTGCGCATGCCGGGGATCGACGGGCTCAGCCTGCTCCAGCGGATCCGCGTCGAGCATCCCGAGGTGAAGGTCGTGATGTGCTCGGTCTCGACGGATCCGGATCAGATCCAGGCCGCGTTCAAGCGCGGGGCCGCCGGCTACATCCTCAAGACGATCAACCCTCTCGACCTCGGTTCGGCGATCCGCCAGGCCGTCGAGGGCACCGCCTTCCACGCGCTCGGCCTGCCCGCGATGACCGAGGAGACCGTGGCGAAGACCGCCGGCCTCACCGATCGCGAGATCGAGATCGTCAAGGCCGTCTCGATGGGCCTCTCGAACAAGGCGATCGCCGCGGAGCTCTGGGTCACGGTGCAGACCGTGAAGTTCCACCTGACGAGCATCTACCGGAAGCTCGGGATCAGCAATCGCACGGAAGCGGCCAACTGGGCGCTCGTCAAGGGCATCGTCACCGAGCAGCAGGTCGCCTCGTGAGCGCCGGGCCGCAGTACACGCGCCACAGACGCTGAGGCGGTAGCCCGATACCCTTGGGCGGTGGAAGCAGTTGCCCGGCACAACGTGAAGCGCACGGGCGCCGCTGGGGCCCAGCCGCTCGTCTTCGCGCACGGGTTCGGCTGCGGCCAGGACATGTGGCGGTACGTCGCTCCGCGGTTCGAGGATCGCTTCGACGTCGTCGTCTTCGACCACCTCGGCGCGGGCGGCTCCGACCTCACGGCGTACGACCCCGAGCGGCACGCGTCACTCGAGGGCTACGCCGCCGATGTGATCGAGCTCTGCGACGACCTGGGACTCGAGGATGTCGTCTTCGTCGGCCACTCCGTCTCCTCGATGATCGGCGTGCTTGCAGCCCGCATGCGGCCCGACCTCTTCGCGAAGCTCGTGCTCGTCGGACCATCGCCGCGCTACATCGACGACGCCGGCTACGTCGGCGGCTTCAGCGCCCCGGAGATCGACGAGCTCCTCGACTCGCTCGAGAGCAACTACCTCGGCTGGTCGGGTGCGATGGCGCCGGCGATCATGGGCAACCCCGAGCGGCCCGAGCTCGGCGACGAGCTGGCGGCAAGCTTCTGCCGCACCGACCCGGCGATCGCAGCCCAGTTCGCGCGCGTGACCTTCCTCTCCGACAATCGCGCCGACCTCGCCCACGTCACGGTGCCGACGCTCGTCCTCCAGTGCCGTGACGACGTGATCGCGCCCCAGGCGGTGGGACGGTGGGTGGCCGAGGCGCTGCCCGACGGCAGGCTCGTGCTCCTCGACGCCGTCGGCCACTGTCCGAACCTGAGCGCGCCCGACGCGACCGCGGCCGCGATCGACGCTTTCGTTCGCGACGACGGATGAGCGGCGAGAGGGCAGGCTTCGACGAGCTGCCCTGCGGGTACCTGGCAACGGGTGCCGACGGGTTGATCGTCGCCGTCAACCGCACCTTTCTGACGATGACCGGCTACGCCGAGGCTGACCTCGTCGGCTCGCGCCGCTTCGTCGACCTGCTCGGCGGAGGCGGCCGGATCTACCACGAGACACACCTCGCGCCGATGCTCCAGCTCCACGGCTTCGCGAAGGAAATCGCGCTCGATCTGGTCGCGGTCGGTGGTGACCGGATGCCCGTGCTCATCAGCGCGTCGGCCGGCACGGACGGCGTCGTTCACATCGCGGTGCTTGACGCCACGCAGCGCCGCGGCTACGAGCAGGAGCTCCTGCGCGCGAAGCGCCAGGCGGAGGAGTCCGAGGCGCGGGCGCATGCGCTCGCCGAGACCCTGCAGCAGATGCTGACGCCGCCGCCGCCGGCGATGGAGGGGATCGCCTGGCGATCGCGTTTCACCCGGCGGGCGACGGGCGGGAGCTCGGCGGCGACTTCTACGACGTCTTCGAGGTCGCGCCGGACGACTGGGCCGTCGTGATCGGCGACGTGATGGGGAAGGGGATCGACGCCGCGGTCGTCGCCGCGATGGCGCGCCACACCCTCCGCACGGCGGCGGTGCGCGCAAAGACCCCGTCCGAGGCGCTGCGCCGGCTCAACCGCGTGCTGATCGACGACGACACGGAGCGGTACTGCACCGCGAACTTCGTCCGTCTCCGCCGCGACGGCGACGACTGGTCGCTCACGGCCAGCTCGGCCGGTCATCCGCTCCCGCTCTGCGTCACTGCCGGAGGCGATCCGCCGGTGGGGATCGGCGAACCGGGATCGATGCTCGGAGTGGTCGAGGAGCCGTCGTTCACCGACACGACGATCGAGCTTGGGCAGGGCCAGACGATCGTGCTCTACACCGTCGGGGTGCCCGAGGGCCGGAGCGGACGGGACGACTACGGGGAGTGGCGGCTCGAGGAGTCGATCCTCCGTCATCGTGTCGGAGGCGCCGCCGGCCTCGCCGCCGGTCTGCTGCGCGACGCGCTGGCCTTTCAGGCCGGGCGCCCGCGCGACGACATCGCGATTATCGCCCTCTCGCTGCTTCCGTAGAAACTCCTCGACCTGGCGGTAGGTCCTAGGACCTTCTGGCCGTCCGTGCGGGAGCACGGGGCCCGAACCCGGGGAGCATGACGGGATGACGGGAAACCTCAGGCGTGGAGCGACGCTGATCGCCGGGGTGGCCCTCGCCTGTGTCGCCGTCCTCGGGCCGGCAAGCGGCCTTGCAGTCGCCGGGGACGGGCCGACGGTGACGATCACCGCTCCGCCGAACTACACCTTCGCGAGCACCTCGACCATCGTCTCGGCCGACGTCGAGGGTGGGGCGGGGCCGTACACCGGCGTCGAGCTCCTCGTCAACGGAACCGTGACCGGCGCCGCGCAGAGTGGCGCCGAAGGGACGTACAGCTTCACGTGGAGCACGGCATCGCTCTCCGACGGCGCCTACGCGCTCACCGTCCAGGCGACCGACTCGACGGGCACGGTCGGGACCTCGGCGGGGGTCAGCTCGACCGTCGACCGCACGCCGCCCACGACCACGATCACGGAGCCGTCGGGCCAGTCGTACGCGCAGGGCTCGCTTGCGGTCGAGGCGAAGGCATCGGATGCCTACGGGGTCGCGCAGGTGCAGTTCCTGATCGACGGCACGCCGAGCGGCGCGCCCGTGACGCAGCCGACGAACGCGCCGGCCTTCCGGTACGCCACGAGCCTCGAGCTCACCGGGCTGTCCCTCGGGACGCACACGCTGACCGAGGTGACGACGGACAACGCCGGCAACACGACCACCTCGGCGCCGGTGCAGTTCACCGACGGGAGCGGACCCGCGGTCGCGCTCACGGCGCCGGCCGACTCGTCGTTCGCGACGAAGACGACCACCGTGACCGCGACGGTGTCCGGCGGCACCACGCCGTACCGCTCGGTGAAGCTCCTCGTCGACGGCGACGCCACCTCGATCGTCCCGACGGTCAGCGGCACCACCTACAGCTTCGCCTGGGACACGACCACCGTCTCGAACGACGAGCACACGCTCGCGGTCTCGGCCATCGACGCCAACGGTGAGAGCGCGACCTCCGGCTCGGTGACGGTCACGGTCGCCAACAACCTTCCCGAAGCCACGATGTACGCGCCGCTTCCGATGCCCTCGTATGGCTACGAAGCCGCGGACGGGCCGACCACGTTCGAAGTGCACGCCTCGAGCGACGTCGGCGTCGACACCGTGCAGTTCACCGTCGACGGCACCGCGGCGGGCACTTCGCTCAGCGCCCCGGACGACGCGGTGGCCTCGCCGTACCTCTACAGCGAGAGCTTCGACACCTCGACGCTCACGCCGGGGACGCACGAGGTCTCGGCGACCGTCACCGACAACGCGGGCAACGTGATCGAGGCGGCGCCCCTCGCGATCAAGACGGGACCGACCACGTACGTCCCTGTCCTCAACTACCACGGGATCATCGGCCCACTCGACTCCGAGCCCGACGTGACCGACCAGACCTCCGCCGAGGCCTCGTCCGAGCTCAGCTACCTCAAGACGAACGGCTACCAGTCGATCACGCTGGCCGCCTACGAGACGTGGCTGCGCAACGGGACGCTCCCGGTGGGCGTGACGAAGCCCGTCCTGATCACGATCGACGACGGCCTCACCGACGAGGAGGCGTGGGATCCCCTGCTCGCGCAGTACGGCTTCAACGCAGTGCTGTTCGAGGTCACGGGCTTCGCCGACAACACGGCGCCGAACGGGGACGACCCGAAGGACAACCTCAGCTGGGCGCAGGTGAAGGCGCTCGTCGCGACCGGACGCTGGGAGGTCGCCTTCCATGCGGGCCAGGTCGGGCACGGCGACTTCAGCGACGGGACGACCGAGTACGACGGCCAGGCCTATCCATCGACCTGCTGGTCCTTCTACGTCTGTCTCCCGAGCACCGCCGCCGGCGTGCAGGAGACGCCGGCGACCCTCGAGGCTGCGGTCGAGGCGGACATCACCGCCGGGCGGACCGAGCTGGACCAGGAGATCCCGACCGCCGACACCGAGGCCTGGGCCTGCCCCTGGAACGCCTGCGGGCAGTGGGCGAACCAGTACGACGACGCCTCCGGCGCGACGCAGGCCTGGGGGCCGGCGTACTTCGCCTCGCAGTTCGCGATCGTCTTCACGCAGACCGATCCCGTCGCCTATGCCGGCGCGGGCGGCAACGTCGGCCTCCTCGATGCCTACAACCGCCACTACCGCTTCGAGATCGACACCGACACGACGCTCGACGCGTTCGCAGCCCAGCTCACGAACCCGTCGTCGCGTACTACCCGCCGCTCCCGCCCCAAGCACCCACCGGGGTCACGGCGAGCGCAGGAGACGGCCAGGCGACGGTGACGTTCTCCCCCGCGACGACAGGTGTCGCGCCGGTCACCTCCTACACGGTCACGGCGTCGCCCGGCGGGCGGACGGCGACGAGCATGGTCGCAGGCTCGGTCACCGTCGCGGGACTCACCGACGGCACCTCATACACCTTCACGGTCACCGCAACGAATGCCGGCGGCACGAGCCAGGTCTCGGCAGCGTCCACTGCCGTAACCCCGGCCGGCTCCGCTCCGCCGGGATCGACGGGGTCGGGGTCAGGCGCCTCCACGACCTCGACGCCGTCCTCCGGTTCGAGCTCGAACGGCGGCTCTTCGTCCGGCTCCAGCTCGGTCGCCGCTGCGGCGAGCTCGAGCGCGGGCGTCACGCCGGGCGCGTCGATCCCGCTGAGCCCGTCGACGGCTGACACTCCGTCGCTGAGCGTCGGCCCGGCGAAGACCACCGTCTCCACGAAGTCCAAGGCCGCGACGAAGCAGGTTCGGATGACGATCACGGGCTTCCGCGTCGTCGGCAGGCAGCTGCGGGTCGCGGTGACGCTGCGCCTCGCCCAGCGCGCGAGCGTGACAGTGACCCTGATCGGCCCGCACGGCAAGACGATCGGCCGCTGGCATCGGCTCCGCGTCAGGTCGGGCACGACGAGGCTCGTCCTGTCGGTGCGCGCGAAGCCTGCGGCGGGTCACTACCGCCTCCGCACTGCTTCGGCGGGACTCGGCTCGGTTGCGACGACCGCCACGATCGTGCTGCCGGTCGTCCGTACGGCCTGAGGTCGGCGGTAGGGGCAGGGTCGCGGCCCTGCCCCTACGCGAACCGGCGGCTCAGTCTGCCGGCGGCGGGGTCGGGGCTTCGTCGGTCGCGGGCGTCTCGTCGGTGGCCTCCTCCGCGACGAGCCCGCGGACCTTCGTGGCCAGCACGGCAAGGGTCTCGCTCGAGATCGCGCCGGCTTCGAGCTCCGCGTACGCGGCCTTCCCGAGTGCCGTGTACGCGCGATCGAGCTCAACCTTCTGCTGTACCTCGCCGGCCGTCTCCTTGGCCTTCGCGGCCGCCTGGTTGGCGGCTGCCTTTGCCTTGTCGAGCAAGCTCATCTGGTCTCCTTCGGAAAGGGGTGTCTTCTCATCCTGCCCTGCGGGCGCGAAAGCCCAACGCGGCCGCGAGCGCGGTGCCGCCCAGAAGCAGGCGGTAGCGCGACGCGGCGGTGAGGAGGCTCGTGGAGCGCGACTCGTCGTCGAAGCGGCCGTGCGCGCCGGGATCGGTCGCGTCCGGGTCGAAGAGGTTGCCGAGCCGGGCGGCGCCACCGCGGGCTCGTGCCTCCTGCTGCGCCCCGAAGTTCGTCTCGGCGAGGTAGCGGTCGACGGCGGCATTCGAGAGGCGTGAGGCGAAGATCGTCTCGAGCACGGGTGAGCCGACCCACCACTCGCGGCGCCGGCGGTCGATGGCGGCGACGATCGTCCGCGCCGCGACCTCCGGCTGGTAGACCGGCGCCACCGGACGTGGCCGTCCGGGCATCTTGTTCCGTCCGTGCTCGAACTGCGGCGTGTTCACGCCCGGCAGGACGACCCGGGTGAGGCGGACGGGGCTCTTGCGGTGCAGCAGCTCGGCGCGCAGGCTGTCATCGAAGCCCTTGATCCCGTGCTTCGCGCCGCAGTAGGGCCCCTGGAGCGGGATGCCGCGGTAGGCAAGGGCCGAGCTGACCTGCACGATCGTTCCGCTGCCGCGCGCCTCCATGCGGCGGAGCGCCGCCATCGTGCCCCAGACGCTGCCGAGGTAGGTGACCTGCGTCGCGCGCTCGAACTCTGCCGGCTCGATCTGCAACGTCTCCGCGAACACCGTCGCCATCGCGTTGTTGACCCACACGTCGATTGGGCCGAGCTCCTCCTCGATCCGGCTCGCGGCCGCCTCGACCGAGGCTGCATCGGCGACGTCGACGCTCACCGGGAGCACCCGCTGGCCGAGCGCCTCGGCTTCCGCACGTGTCGCCTCGAGGCCCGCGGCACCGCGGCACCGCGGGCGAGGGCGGCGACGGCGTCGCCACGGGCAGCCAGGGCACGCACCGTGGCGCGGCCGACGCCCGACGTCCCGCCGGTGACGACCACCACGCGGCTCACGCGACCGCCTTCGCCGTCAGTGCTTCGAGCCGGGTCGCCGCGTGGACGAGGCCGGCGTGGGAGAGCGCGAGCGGCGTGTTGCCGCGCGCCTCCCCCGAGGTCGGGTCGACCTCCTCGGGTAGCAGCCCGAGCTCGTTGGCGGCCGAGCACGCCTGCGCGAACACCTCGTGCGCGCGCTCGTCCTTCCCGATGAGCGCGAGCGCTTCCGCAAGCCAGAACGAGCAGAGCAGGAACGCGCCGTCGTCCGCGGTCGCGGAGCGGCGCACGAAGTCGTTGTCGCCGAGCTCCGCGTCGATCGCTTCGACCACCTGACGGGCGCGCGGGTCGTCGGGCGTGAGAAAGCCGGTGGTGACGAAGAGGAGGGAGGAGGCGTCGAGCTCGCCGCCTCAGACGATCGAGCCGAAGCGCGCGCGCCGCGGATCCCAGGCCTCGGCGTTCAACACGCGCGCGATCGCGTTGCGCTCGCGCCGCCAGGTCGCGGGGTCGGCCTCGGGGCCGAGGCGGCCGGCGAGCTCGCAGGCCCGGTCGAGGGCGACCCAGCACATCAGCTTCGAGCTCGAGTAGTGCTGCTGCTCGCTCCGCACCTCCCAGATGCCGCTGTCCGGCAGGTGCCAGCGATGCGCCGCGCGCGACGCCGATTGGCAGAGGAACCGCTGCAGCCGCTCGTCGTAGTCGTCGACGTCGACATAGCTCTTCCCGGCCTCGAGGATGTGCCCGTAGACGTCGAGCTGGCGCTGGGCGAAGGCGCCGTTGCCGATGCGCACGGGGCGCGCTCCGCCGAAGCCCTCGAGGTGGTCGAGCTCGACCTCGTGCAGCAGCCGTTCGCCGTCGCAGCCGAAGAGCACCTGGGTGTCGCGGTCGGGGTCGCCGTCGAGCGCCGCGCCGGCGAGCCAGCCGAAGTACCGCTTCGCCTCGTCCGCGCACATCGCCTGCTGCAGCGCCCCGAGGACGAAGCTCGAGTCGCGCACCCAGGCGTAGCGGTAGTCCCAGTTCGCCGTCCCGCCGGGGATCTCGGGGAGCGAGGTCGTCGGCGAGGCCACGATCGCTCCTGTGTCCTGGTGGGTGAGACCCTGGATGACGCGCGCGGCGAGCTCGATCCGGTCCGCTGCGAAGCCGGTGGGGGCCTCGTGCTGCGCGGCCCAGGAGCGCTAGCCGAGGATCGTGTCCTCGAGCGCGGCGAACGGATCGAGCAGGGGGTGCACGTCGCTCGCGCGGCCGTGGGCGCAGACGAACCCGCGCCGGTCGCCGGTCTGGAGCTCGAACGTCTCGGCCGCGCGGCCACCGAGCAGCGTCAACGTCTTCGCGCCGGCGACGGCCTGCACGGTCGAGCCCTCGCGGTGCAGGTGCGGAACCGTGCGGCCGTAGTCGGGCCGTGGCTCGAAGACATGCTTGATCTGGACGTGCCCGTCGAGGCAGACGAGCGTTCGCGCGCGCGCGCTCGGCGAGTCGTGGCCGATGGCGTGGCCCCGCGCACCGCCGGCGAAGAGGAGGCCTTCGCTGAGCTCCACGACTCCCGTCGCGGTCTCGAAGCGGGTACGGAGGACGAGCGTCTGCGGGAGATAGGCGCGGGAGGTCACACGAACGTCGTGCGGCCGCAGCGCCCAGCGGCCGCCGGGAGCACCGAGGAGCGACGAGAACCAGGCGGCGCTGTCGAAGCGCTCGGGGCTCCACCAGACGATCGCGCCCGCGTGGTCGACGAGGGCTGCGCTCCTGCAGTCGCTGAGCAGCCCGAGCTCGGAGATGCGTAGCCCGCCCGCGGTCATCTTCCGGCTCTACCCCGGGGAAGGATGCACCTACACCCGTGCTTAGCCGCGCGGCACCCGGGTACATCCAGGGCATGCCAAACACACCCTCGCGTCCGTTGCGCACCTACACCGTGTTCATGTCCGCCTTCGGCGGCATCTTCGGCGGCGCGATCGCCCTCGCTGCGGCCAGAGGGAAGCTCGCAGAGCGTCCCGCCGTCTACGACCTCGCGCTCGCCGGGATCGCCGGCCACAAGCTCGCACGCCTCGTGACGATGGACGAGGTCACCTCGCCGCTGCGAGCGCCGTTCGTGACGGCCAAGCTCGACGCGGACGGCGACATCGAGGAGGAGGCGAAGCCTCGCGGCATCCGCCACGCGTTCGGCGAGCTGCTCACCTGCCCGAGCTGCGTCGGCCAGTGGACGTGTGCTGCCTTCATCGCCGGGATGATCCACCGTCCCCGCGAGACGCGTGCGGTCGCCTCGCTCTTCGCCGCCGACGCGGTCAGCGACTTCCTGCACGTCGGCTACCGCGCCGCCAAGGACCGCGCCTAGAACGAGAGTGGGCGGAAGCTCGCGCCTCCGCCCACATCTCTCTACGCCCTGCCGCGAATGAGGCTCATGAGGCCGATCACGGCCAGCACGAGGATCACGACGATGATCACGAGCAACCAACCGAAGAAGACGCACCTCCCTTGTCGGAGTGCGGCATTCGCGCCGCCCTCGTGAACGAAATCGCTAGCTCACCGAGGGCTTCTCCTTCCGCGGGCTGCGACAAACACACCAGCTCCGGGGCGTTTTGCCACTTCGGGTTCACAGCAGAGAACGGGACGATTCACCTGACGCCGCGCTGACTGTTCCGCGCCGCTGTGCGACGACCCAGCAGAGGCCGAGCAGCGGCAGCACGAGCGGCACGTAGGCGTAGCCCGAGCCGAACCCCGACCAGACGGTGCTGTCGGGGAACGCGGAGCGTCTGAGCTCCGACGCCGCCCCGACGGCGACGACCCCGGCCAGCTCGACGGCGCAGAGCACGGCGGCGTAGCGCCAGCGGGAGGGCTGCCGCTCGACGAGGACGAAGACGGCGAGCCCCAGCGTGTAAATCCCTGCGGCCACCGCCGAGAGCACGTAGGCGAGTGGGGCGGTGTCGAACTTCGTCGCGATCTGGACGGCACTGCGGGCACCGGCCGCGACGATGAAGAAGCCGTAGGCGAGCGCGAGCACGCGGCTCGGCCCGACTGCCTTCCTAGCCACTCGGCGCGGTCTGGTGGAGCCGCACCGACACGGCCGCGACGACGATGCACCCGATCGCGAGCCCGACGGTGCCCCAGCGGCCGCGGTCCATCTGCACGCTGCCGGCGGCAACCGGAAGCGCGGCCACCGTGATCAGCAGGTACGCGACGTGCGTCGAGAGGTCCGCGGGCCGCCCGTCGCGTGCGAGCCGGCTCAGGTCGAGTACGGCCTGCACGCTGGCGACCAGCTCGACGCCGACGAGCGCAAGCACGAGGAGCGGCGGGCGCAGGCGCCCGAGCGCAGCCGTGAGCAGACAGGCGCCCGCGACGAGCAGCGCATAGGTGATGACGATTGCCTCGACGGTGGCGCTCACGATCTGGCGGCAACCGTAGCGCGGGGTCACGGAGGCGTGATCCTGAGCCGCCGAAAGGGCTAGCGTGCAAACCGGTGATCCGGCCTACCTCGGCGATCCTGCTCTGCGCGCTCCCGCGGGTCGGGAGCACGCTGCTCGGTGAGCTGCTCGTGAGCGCCGGCGCGGGCGGTGCCTACCGGGAGTGGTTTCTCTATCCCGAGCGCGAGCGCCTCTGGCGGGAGTTGGGGATCGGCTCGCACGACGACTACTTCGCGCACGTGCTCGAACACGGGACGGCGCCGAACGGCATGTTCGCGGCGAAGCTGATGTGGGCGCAGCTCGACGAGTTCTTGCTCTACGCGCGACGGTCGCTCGACGACGTCGAGTCGGGCGATCGCGCTGTGATCGAGGCGCTCCTGCCACAGTCGCGTTTCGTCTGGCTGCGGCGGCGGGACACGGTGGCGCAGGCGATCTCGTGGGTGAAGGCCGTGCAGACCGGCGCCTGGCGCTGGCGCTCGGTCTACGACGGCGACGGGGTGCCGCGCTACGACTTCGCCAAGATCGACTGGGGCGTCCACCAGTTCCGCACGTGGGACGGCTGCCGGGCCCGGTGGTTCGCGGCGCACGCGATCGAGCCGGTGACGGTCTGGTACGAGGAGCTCGCCGCCGATCCCCCGGAGGTCGCGCGGCGCGTGCTCGGGCGGCTCGAGCTCGACGGTCTCCTGGAGCTGCCGCAGTCGACGCTCGCGAAGCAGGCCGACGACGTCAGCTCCGAGTGGGCCGACCGGTATCTCGCCGACTGCGCCCGCTGAGCGCGCCGTAGGGTGCACGCATGGCAGCGTGGTGGCATCGGGACGTGATCGCCGCAGACAAGTTGCCGCTGATGCTCTGCCTGCTCGCCTTCATCGCCACGTTCGTGGCGACGCGCACCATCACCCGGCTGATCCGCGACGGACGCGGGCCGTTCCGCAACGTCACACCTGGCGGCCTGCATATCCACCATTCCGTCCCCGGGCTGGTCCTGCTCATCGTCGGAGCGCTGACGGCGCTCGGCGCTCCCGCCCGGCTCGGCTGGCAGTGCTTCGCCGGGGTGACCGTCGGGATGGGAATGTCGCTCGTGCTCGACGAGTTCGCGCTGATCCTCCATCTGCAGGACGTCTACTGGAACGGCGAAGGGCAGCTCTCGGTCGAGGCGGTCTGTCTCACGGCTGCGTGCATCTTCCTTGCGCTGATCGGCTTCAGCCCCTTCGGTGTCCAGCACGTCGGGGGTGTCGAGCGCTACGTGCGGATCAGCGCCTCCGGGCTGCTCGCCGCCGACGGCCTGCTCGCGATCGTCTGCGCACTGAAGGGGAAGTACCGCTGCGCGCTCTTCGGGATGTTCGTCGGGCCGGTGGCCGTTGCAGGCGCCGTTCGCCTTGCTCGGCCGAACTCGATCTGGGCGCGACGGCTCTACCATGGTCATCGGCTCGAGGAGGCGACGCGCCGCGCCGCGGACTTCGACAAGCGTTGGCGGCCGGTGCAGACCGGCTGGGAGGACTTCATCGGCGGCCGGCCGTCACCGGACGCCGTCGCGGCGGGAGGGGATCCCGCCGGTACGCCGTAAGAAGACAGGACGAGGTGTCGGCGTCGTGTGCAGCGCGCTCGCGCCGAGCTATGTGTTGAGACGGTTTCTTTCACCCGCGTGCATCGGTCTGGCTGCGGTCACGGTCGTGGCCTGCGTCGCTGCGGGCGCGAACGCCTCGTCGCCCGAGCTCGTCGCGAAGCGCAAGCAGGCCGCGCAGGTCTCGGCACAGATCTCGGCCATCGACGAACGGCTCAGCGTCGTCACCGAGCGCTACGACACCGCACGCGTCACACTCGAGACGGCCCAGCGCCGGGTCAAGGTCGAGCGCGTCGACGTTGCGCGCGCTCGGCGCCAGTACCGCATCGCCGCCGCGAATGCCGCGAAGCTCCTCGTCCAGCTCTACGAGCAGCATCCGGTGAGCACGATCGAGGCGTACCTCGGCGCGACGAGCCTCTCCCAGCTGCTCGGGACGACCGAGGCCGAAGCTGCGATCAGCCGCCAGAACGTGCACATCGCCGCGGCGACGACGATCGCGCGACGGCGCGTCGAAACCCGCTTGAAGGCGCTCGACGCCGACCGCACGGCCGCGACCGAGGCGCTCGGCGAAATCTCGCAGGAGCGGTCGCAGATCCTCCGCGGCCTGCAGCAGCGCCAGCATCTGCTTGCCTCGATCCAGACCCAGATCTCGCAGGCCGAGGCGCGCGAGCGCGCACGCCAGGCACGGCTTGCTGCCGAGGCACGCGCACGTGTGGCCGCCGAGCTCAAGGCAGAGCAGGCTGCCGCCGCCCGCCGGGCCGCAGCCGCGGCCGCGGCGCGCATCGAGCAGCAGCAGGCTCAGGCCGCCGCGAAGGCCAAGGCAGCCGCCGACGCGCAGGAGTCGACCACCGCGGCAACCACGACCTCGGCGACCACGACCACGCCGGCCGCGGCCGGCACGACGACTCCGCCCCCCGTTCCGTCGCTGACGCCGTCGCTGGCCCCCGGCGAGACCGTGCCCGGCACCTACGGCGAGGCCGCCCAGCTCGCCCTCGGCTTCATCGGGGTGCCGTACCTCTGGGGCGGCGCGACGCCTAGTGGCTTCGACTGCTCGGGGCTCGTCAGCTACGTCTTCGCCGAGCTCGGCGTGCAGCTCCCGCATTCGGCGGCGGATCAGTACGCCTACGGCTCGGCGATCGCGCGCGACGCGCTCGAGCCCGGCGATCTCGTCTTCTTCGACAATCTCGACCACGTCGGCATCTACATCGGCGACAACGAGATCGTGAACGCGCCGCACACCGGCACGTTCGTGCGCATCGACAGCCTCAGCGAGTCGTGGTACGCGAACCGGTACGTCGGCGCGCGGCGCCTGTAGGCCGCTCCGACTGACCCTTGCGCGACAAGGGAGTGTCGGCTACCTTGCGGCGCATGACACCAAAGCCGCAACGCCGGACCGAGCTGCTTCGCGGCGTACTCGACCTCTGTCTCCTGGCGGTGATGCAGGACGGCCCGGCCTACGGCTACGAGATGACCAAGCGGCTGCGCGACCGGGGCCTCGGCATCGTCGGCGAGGGCTCGATCTACCCGCTGCTCGGGCGGTTGGAGCGGGACGGGCTCGTCGAGACCTACCGCGCGGCGAGTAACGGCGGCCCGCCGCGGAAGTACTACAGCCCCTCGGGCGCCGGCCGTCTGGCGCTCGAGCACGGGATAGCCGAGTGGCGAGCGGCGCGCGACGCGGTGGACGCGGTCCTCGCCCCGACCCAGACCGAGGAGGTCTCATGAGCGATTTCGTCGAGCAGTGCCGGGTGGAGTGGAGGCGGCTCGGTGTCCCCGACGGGCTCGCCGAGGAGATGGCGGCGGAGCTTGCATCCGATCTGCGCGAGGCCGAGGGCGACGGGATCTCGCCGGAGGAGCTCCTCGGCGCGAGCCCGCGCGCGTTCGCGGCCACCTGGGCCGCGGAGCGTGGAGTCGTCCCGGCCACGCCCGGGAGCCGGCGCCGACGCAGGCCGCGCGTGCTGCTCGGTTTCACCGGTCTGGCCGCGCTCGTCCTCGTCGCCACGGCCTGGATGCTCGCGACCGGCGAGCCGAAGCTCTCACTCGTCCAGACGAAGCACAAGACGGGCCCCGGCTTCCCGGGCGTCGACGGCGTCGTCACGGCGCACCGCGTGGTCGCGCAGGCGAGCGCCGCTGCGCCGATCGAGTGGATCCTGCTCGTGCTCGCCGCGGCTGCACTCGCCTTCGCTGCCTGGCTCTGGGCCGGCTGGAGCGGTTCACAGCGGCCCGACGCCCTCGCCTGAGCGGACGCCGTGAGAAACCGGAGCCCACCCCCAGGCGGGAAGGGGTGGGCTCCGGGTGTCACGGCACCCGCACGCCAGGGAGGGCCCGCATGCGGATGATCCGAACGTCGCTCGTGCTCAGCCGACGATGAAGCCGGTGCTCTTGACCGCGGCGAGGATCTGGGTCATGGTCTTGCCGCTGGCGAAGGCGGATGGGGCGGGGTAGGGCTTGGCGCCGCTTCTGCGGATGTCGGCGATCCAGGCTGCGTGCCATGCCTCGACGGGGAGGATCGAGCCGGCGGCTCCGAGGACCTTGGCGGATTTGATGTTGCCGACCTGGCCGAGGTAGGCGCTGACGCCGGTGTATTCGAGCACCTCGGAGGTGGCCTGGAAGGTCTTCATCGCACCGGTGGTGCCCTTGAAGTCGAACTTCGGCTGCTTGACTGCGGCCGAGCCGAGTGCGCCCTTCAGTGCGGCGACGTGGGCGGCTTCGTGGCCGGCGACGACCTTCGCGAAGCTCTTCGTCTCGCCGGTGAGGGCGCCCTTCATCACTGCTTCGGCGTAGAACGCGGACTCGAGGTACTCGAGCGTCAACGCGAAGTTGAGGATGTCGGTGTCGCTCGACGCCTTCGCGTCGGCGAGGCCCGGCAGGGCACCGACAAGAGCACTGGAGCCGGCGAGGGCACCGAGACCGATCCCGGCCTTGCGCAGGAACGCCCCACGGGTATGCGGATCGACCCGCGACGCTGCTTCCTGGATCGCGCCGTCGGTATCGACCTCTTCGAGCTTGAAGATCTCGGACATGGTCTCATCTCCTCGTTCGTGGTCGACGCGCGGTGCGCGCCACCGTTGATGTGGGAGCCTGAGGCTGTCTCGACGGGTAGACAACGGGAGGCGCTGATCATTCGTCCCGCCGCTTGAAGCGGTTCGATCGTGCGGGCGACCGATGAGTTTCGGCTGCGGCCGCTGTCATAGTCCAGACCAGAACGGACTCGGAGGTGACACGTGCGGACACTGTTGATCGTCGGAACGAGGAAGGGCTGCTTTCTACTCGAGAGCGACGCCGACCGGAAGGACTGGAGTGTCCGCGGGCCGCTCTGCGAGAGCTGGCCGATCTACCACGCCGTCTTCGACGCGGCGAGCGGCACGATCTACGCGGCGGGTGCGAGCGAGTGGCACGGCTCCGCGGTCTGGCGCAGCAGCGATCTCGGCGAGACGTGGACGCAGTCGAGCATGGGGCTCGCCTACGGGGACGACGGTGACAAGCGGATCTCGAAGATCTCGTCGCTCGCCGTGACGCCGGATCGCCTGCTCGCGGGGACCGAGGCGCCGGGGATCTTCCAGAGCGAGGACGGCGGCGAGAGCTGGTCGCTCCTCACGACGCTCGCCGGCCAGCCCGGGAGCGAGGCCTGGGACGATCCTGCGAACCAGCCGCCGGGGCACCTCGGCATCTCGGCGCTCACCGCAGACGCGACCGACGCGAGCCACTTCTGGGCGATCGTCCAGGGTGTCGGCCTCTTCGAGACACACGACGGCGGCAGCGCCTGGGCGCCGCGCAACCGCGGCCTCCGCGCCGACTGGCCGCTCGAGCACGACGACGTCGGCTTCTGTGTGCACCGGTTCGTGCGCTCGCCGACGAGGCCCGAGCGGATGTATCAGCAGAACCACGTCGGCGTGCATCGCAGCGACGACGCCGGCCTCAGCTGGCAGGAGATCACCGAAGGGCTCCCGAGCGAGTTCGGCTTCGGGGCCGCCGTGCATCCGCATGACCCGGACTCGTTCTACGTGATCCCGCTCGACCCCGGCCACGCGCGCTGCATGCCCGACGGCGAGGCTGCCGTCTGGCGGACGAGCGACGGCGGCACGAGCTGGCGCAAGCTCGTGAACGGCCTGCCCCGGCAGGACGCCCACCTCGGCGTGCTCCGCGCCGCGATGACCATCGACCAGCACGACGTGCCCGGCGTCTACTTCGGCACGAGCACCGGGCAGCTCTTCGCGAGCAACGACGAGGGGGAGAGCTGGGGCTTGATTGCCGGCTTTCTCCCGTCGATCTGGTCGGTCGAAGCCGTGATCCTGGACGACTGACGTGCCCGAGGTCAGGCTCCCCCCGACGCTCACCGGCCTCTTCCCGGGCATGCCCGGGCGGCTGGTCGTCGAGGCGGGCACGGTCGACGAGACGATCGAGGAGCTCGACCGCCGCTGGCCCGGCGCGCGCGACCGGCTCTGCGAGGGGCGGGCAACGCTCCGGCCGCACATCCACGCGTATGTGAACGGCGACCGCGCGGGGCTCACTGCTCCCGTCGACGCGGATGCGACGGTGCATCTCGTCGCTGCGATCACCGGCGGCTAGTCTGGCCGAAATCGATACGGGAGCTCGGGCTGTGCCGGGCTGAGAGGGTGGCTTGCTGAGAGCGCCGCCGACCGTCTGAACCTGTCCGGGTAATGCCGGCGTAGGGAGGTGGACTGTGGCAGCGACAGCAAGAGCGACCGAGCCGGTCTTCGTCGCCGTTCCGGGAAGCGAGCACGCCGAGGTCGGGCACACGCTCGCGGAGCCGGTGCCGCGCGCCCTGGGCGTCCTCGACCAGCTCGGGCTCTGGGGCAATCTCGGCGTGAGCCTGCTCGGCTTTACGGGGGCGATCTTCGTGCTGCAGCCGGGCGGCCCCGGAACCCCGGAGCTGTCGCTCGCGGCGGGCCTCTGCGCGATCGTGGCCGGGACGGCGCTCGGGACGTTGGCGGTTGCCGTCTCAGGGCTCCCGGGAGCACGCACGGGAGCCCCGGCGATGGTGCTGCTCCGTGGCGTCTTCGGGGCTCGGCTCTCCTATCTCCCAACGGTGCTGAACGTCCTGCAGTGCCTCGGGTGGGGTGTTTTCGAGCTCGTGACGATCGCGACGGCTGCGCACACGGTCGCGCCCTCCCTGCCGCGGTGGAGCTACGTGCTCCTCGCCGGGGTGGCGACGACGCTGCTCGCGGTGCGACCGCTCGGGACCGTTCGGATCCTGCGCCGGTACGTGACCGGCGCGGTCGTCGTCGTGCTCGCATACCTCCTCGTCGAGCTCCTCCGTCATCCGCTGCCCGCCTTCGCCGCCGGAAGCTGGTCGGGATACTGGCCGGCCATGGACACGGTCGTCGCCGCGGCGATCTCCTTCGCACCGCTCGCTGCGGACTACACGCGGCACTCGCGGAACGCGAGGGCGGCGTTCACCGGCGGGTTCGTCGGCGACCGCGTCACGCAGGTCGGCTGCTACGCGATCGGGCTCCTGGCGCTCGTCACCGTCGCCCGTGACCCGAGCGACATCTACGGGGCGTTCATCGCGGTGCCGCTCGGTTCGCTCGCCTTCGCCGTCCTCGCCGCGCGAGAGCTCGACCAGTCGTTCGCGAACGTCTACTCGACCGGCGTCTCGCTCCAGAACCTCCGGCCGCTCTGGGATCGGCGCGTGCTCGCCGTGCTCATCGGCGCGCTCACCACGGTGCTCGCGCTCGCGCTCGACATCTCCGACTACGAGAACTTCCTCACGCTGATCGGCTCCGTGTTCGTGCCGATGTTCGCGGTCGTCGTCGTCGACTTCTTCGTGCTCTCGGGCGGCGTCTGGGATCTGACGGAGCGGGCCCGTTCACGGTGGGCGATGCTCGTCCCCTGGGCGCTCGGCTTCGTCGTCTACCAGCTGATCAATCCGGGCTACGTCTCGTGGTGGGTCTCCGGCTGGAGCGCGATCCAACGCCGGATCCACTTCACTCCGGCCGGCTGGATGTCCGCGTCGATCTGCTCGTTCGTCGTCGCGGCTGCAGCGGCGTCTCTGCTCGGACTGCTCGGGCGACGCTCGGCGGCGTGAGCGCCTTCCTCGTCCATGGGCTGGGCAAGGAGCCGGCCGAGCCCGATTGGCCACCGCTCACCGACGACGAGGTCAGCCGCGTGCTGCAGTCCTACGACCGGGCGGCAGGGGATGCAGTCGTCACCTGGCGGAGCCCGCGGCCGATGTCGGCCGCCGCGCTTGTCTCGTGGCGCGGCGACACCGTGTTCGTCAAGCGCCACGACCGGCGGGTGCGCTCGGTCGCCCGGCTCGACGTCGAGCACGCCTTCGCTGCGCACCTGCGCGAGCGGGGAGAGGCGCTCCCGCCGCTCTTGCGCACACCGACGGGAGCGACCGTGGTCTCGAGCGAACAGTGGGTGTACGACGTGCAGCGGGCGGCCGACGGGCTCGACCTCTACCGCGACCGTCCTTCGTGGACGCCCTTCGCGAGCCTCGGCCACGCCCGCACCGCCGGGGCGGCGCTTGCGCGCTTCCATCGGGCCGCGCGCGGCTTCGCAGCGGCGCGCGCCTCCGTCGCGGTGCTCACGAGCTCCGACGCCGTGATCACGGCGTCTGCACCTTTGGACGAGATCGACCGGCTTCTCGCAGCGCGCCCCGGCCTGGCGCGGTTCCTCGGCGGGCGTGCCTGGCGCGAGGAGCTCGGGCCGCACGTGGGCTGGGTGCAGCGAGCGGCGCCGTTCGTTGCGCGGCTCGAACCGCAGTGGGGCCATGGTGACTGGCATCCGTCCAACCTCGCCTGGACGGCGCCGGGACCCGGCGCCGCCATCGTCGACGTGCTCGACCTCGGGCTCGCGAACAGGACCTCGGCGCTCCACGATCTTGCGGTCGCGATCGACCGGTGCACGCTCGACTGGCTCGAGCTCCCCGACACGGTCGCCGACCTCGACGCGGTCGACGCCCTGCTCGACGGCTACGAGTCGGTGCGACCGCTGACGGGCGACGAAACGAAGGCTCTGCCCGAACTGCTGCCGGTGATCCACCTCGAACACGCCCTCTCGGAGATCGAGTACTTCGCAGAGGTCGTCCGCTCCGACGAGCGGGCCGACGTCGCCTACACCGGCTACCTGCTCGGCCACACCGCCTGGTTCCAGTCGGAGTCCGGCCAGACGCTGCTCGAGCACCTGCGCCGCCGCCGCTGAGCCCGGAGCCGAAGGTGGCGGAAGGCCAGGTATAGCCACCCCAACGTCTGGTCCAGATCAGCACCCATCCGCCTACGTTGGAGTGAAGCCGAACGTCCTTCTTCGTATCTCTGCGGATGCAAGAACTCACCCTCATCACCCAGGAGCCACCCGCGCTCGCCCTCGTCGACGATCCCCGGATCGAGGCGCAGGAGGATGTCGCGATCGTCTACTCCGTCGTCGTCCCGATGCTCAACGAGCAGGGGACCGTCGGCGCGCTGGGCCTCCGCCTGGCGCAGGTGATGGACGAGCTCGCCGAGCCCAGCGAGGTGATCCTGGTCGACGACGGCTCGACCGACGGCACCTATCCGCTGATGCTCGAGCTCCGGGCGCGCGATCCGCGCTTCAAGGTGATCAGCTTCTCGCGCAACTTCGGCCACCAGGTCGCGATCACCGCCGGGTTGGATGCGGCCGCCGGCAAGGCGATCGTGATCATGGACGGCGATCTCCAGCATCCGCCTGAGCTCGTGCACGAGATGGTCGCCCGCTGGAACGAGGGCTACGAGATCGTCTACGGCGTCCAGGTCGCGCGCACGGGTCAGAGCTTCGCGAAGCGCTCGACCGCCTCGCTCTTCTACCGCCTGTTGCGCGTCTCGACGCAGATCCAGGCGCCGGCCGGCGCGGGAGACTTCCGCCTCGTCGACCGCAGCGCCCTCGAGGCGTTCAAGGCGCTGCGCGAGGGCAACCGCTTCGTGCGCGGCATGTGGGACTGGATCGGCTTCAAGCAGTTTGGGATCCCCTACACGCCCCCCGAACGGTACGAAGGGAAGCCGAAGTACAGCGCGCGCAAGCTGCTGCGGCTCGCTCTCGACGGGATCCTGAGCTTCTCGAACCTGCCGCTGCGCGCTGCGCTCACCGTCGGCACGGTCGTCTCGCTGCTCTCGTTCGCCCTCGGCCTCTCGGCGCTCGGGAGCCGCCTGCTCGGCCAGCATCTCGTCCCGGGCTGGACGACGCTGATGCTCGTCACGTCCTTCGGGATCGGGATCCAGCTGATCGTCCTCGGCGTCCTCGGCGAGTACATCGGGCGCATCTACGAAGAGGTGAAGGCTCGGCCGATCTACATCGCGCGCGCCCGCCACGGCCTCGTCGGCCGCGCAGTGCCGGCCCGCGCGGCGATCGTCGACGATGTCTGATCGCGACCGCGTGCGCACGCTCCGAGCCGGCCGCTCGGTCGTCGCCGGCCTGCTGCTCGGGTCGGCCGTCGCCGTGACCGCACAGTGGTCGGTCGCGGCTCCGGCGCCGCCTACGACGCTGTATCGCCCTCGTCCGGTCGAGCGCGAGCTCGAGGTCGACGACGCCCAGCGCCAGCTCGACGACGCAACGCGGGGGCTGCTCACGAACGCTCCGGACGAGTCGGCGCACCGCGTCCTCTGGCTCCGCCAGAAGGTCGTGATGGTGCTGCTCCTCGTCGGCGTCGTTGCTGCGCTCGTCCGGTATCCCCTGACGACGGTGATCGCGCTCAACGCCGTCGCGATGGTCTTCTACCTGTGCCTCGCGCTCTACAAGTTCAAGCTCGTCCACAACGCGACGAGCCGTGACCCCGAGCTCCCGGTCACCGATGCCGAGGTTGCCGCGCTCGTCGACTCCGAGTTGCCGGTGTACACGATCCTCGTCCCGCTCTACCGCGAGGCCGCTGTGCTGCCGCGCCTCGTCGGGGTCCTCGGGCGGCTCGACTACCCCCGCGAGAAGCTCGACGTGAAGTTCCTGTTCGAGGCCGACGACGTCGAGACTGTCGCGGCGGCGCGCGCGCTGAGCCTGCCGGCGTGCTTCGAGATCGTCGTCGTCCCGGACGCGCAGCCGAAGACGAAGCCGAAGGCCTGCAACTACGGCCTCGCCCAGGCGCGCGGTGAGTTCGTCGTGATCTTCGACGCCGAAGACCGGCCCGAGCCCGACCAGCTGAAGAAGGTCGTGATCGCGTTCGGCAAGTCCAGGAGCGAGGTGCGCTGCATCCAGTGCAAGCTCAGCTACTTCAACCGCAACCAGAACCTGCTCACGCGCTGGTTCACGAACGAGTACTCGCTCTGGTTCGACCTGATGATGCCGGGGCTCAGCGCGACGAACGCGCCGATGCCGCTCGGCGGCACCTCGAACCACTTCCGTCGCGAGACGCTCGCCGACCTCGGCGCCTGGGATCCGTTCAACGTCACCGAGGATGCCGATCTCGGCATCCTCCTCCACAAGGCGGGGTTCCGCACGGCGATCGTCGATTCGACCACGTACGAGGAGGCGAACTCCGACCTCTACAACTGGATCAGGCAGCGGTCGCGCTGGATGAAGGGCTACACCCAGACCTGGCTCGTGCACATGCGCCGGCCCCTGCTCCTGCGGCGGCAACTCGGCTGGCGGGGCTGGTGCTCGTTCCAGCTGACGGTCGGCGGCACCGTGCTGGTGGCGCTGCTGAACCCGCTCTACTGGGCGCTCACGGCGGTCTGGGTTGCGACGCACTTCGGTCTGATCCGTTCGTTCTTCCCCGGCTTCGTCTACTTCGCCGCGGCGTTCGGCCTGTATCTCGGCAACTTCGTCTTCGCGTACACGGCCGTGCTCGGCGCGCTCCGGCGCGGTCACTACGACCTGGTCAAGTACGCGCTGCTCTCGCCGCTCTACTGGGCGCTTGCGTCGATCGGGACGTGGAAGGGCGTGCTGCAGCTCTGCTACCGGCCGTTCTACTGGGAGAAGACGATCCCCGGACTCGACGGCCATGTGGCCGACGACGAGCTCTTCGAGCAGCTGGCGGCAGGCCCACCCTCGTGCGCCAGCTC
>CAIYXH010000214.1 GCA_903930195.1 uncultured Actinomycetes bacterium
GAGCGTGAGGCGTGAGGTCTGCTGCCACTTCGAGAGGCCGCTCGAGATGAACTGGTCGACGATCGTCTGTGCGCCGTTCGCGAAGTCGCCGAACTGGGCCTCCCAGAGCACGAGCGTCTCCGGAGCAGCGGTGGAGTAGCCGTATTCGAAGCCGACGCAGGCGAACTCCGAAAGCGGCGAGTTGTGCACCTCGAACGAGGCCGTCGCACCGCTCAGCCCGTGCATCGGCGTGTAGACCTCACCGGTCTGCACGTCGTGGAAGACGAGGTGGCGGTGGGAGAACGTCCCCCGCTCGCTGTCCTGGCCCGTGAGCCGCACCGGAACGCCCTGGGTGACGAGCGAGGCGAAGGCGAGCGACTCGGCCTGACCCCAGTCGATGCCGCCCTCGTCGAGGGCGGCGATGCGGCGCTCCAGCTGCCGCTCGAGCTTCGGGTTGATCGTGAAGCCGTCCGGCGCGCGGACGAGCTCGGCGGCGAGCTCGCGGAGGAGCGGCTCCTCGACCCGAGTGACGACCAGATGCGGCGGCTCGCGCGGCAAGCCCTCGTCGACGAGCTGCGGCGGCGCGTCCTGCAGCGCAGCGCGCAGATGGTCGTGCGCTTCGTGGAGATGGCGGTCGACGGTGGCGGCAAAGGCCTCGACCTCCTCGGCGGTAAGCACTCCGTCGCGGATCAGCACCTCCTCGTACAGCTCGCGCACCGTCGCGTGCTCGGCGATCTGGGCGGACATGATCGGCTGGGTGTAGGCCGGCTCGTCCTGTTCGTTGTGGCCGAACCGGCGATAGCCGACAAGGTCGATGACGACGTCGTGACCGAAGCGGCCGCGGTAGGCGAGCGCGAGCCGAATCGCCGAGAGCGCCGCTTCGGGGTCGTCGCCGTTCACATGGATGATCGGCGCATCGAAGCCCTTCGCGAGGTCGGAGGAGTGCCGGGTCGAGCGGCCCTGAGCCGGATCGGTGGTGAAGCCGACCTGGTTGTTTGTGATCACGTGGAGCGTCCCGCCCGTGGAGTAGCCCTCGAGCGCGTAGAGGTTCATGGTCTCGGCGACCACGCCCTGCCCCGCGAAAGCTGCGTCGCCGTGGAGCAGGATCGGCATCGCGACGGTGGGATCGTCGACTCCGACCCGGGTCGTGCGGTCGGTCTGCTCGGCGCGCGTCCGACCCTCGACCACCGGGTCGACCGCCTCGAGATGGCTCGGGTTCGCGGCGAGCGTGACGCGCACGTCTCCGTTCCGCGTCGAGCGGATGCCTTCGGCGCCGAGGTGGTACTTGACGTCGCCGGTTCCACCCTCTGCGTCGGTGGCGACAGCATCGAGGGAGCGCTCGCCTTCGAACTCGCGCATGATCGACTCGTACGGCAGGCCGATCGTGTGGGCGAGCACGCTGAGCCGTCCGCGATGCGCCATCCCGAGGACGACCTCGCGCGCACCGCCGTCGGACGCGAGCTCGATCGCCTCGTCGAGCATCGGGATCAGGACGTCCATGCCCTCGAGCGAGAACTGCTTCTGCCCGAGGAACGAACGGCGCAGGTAGCGCTCGAACCCCTCGATCTCCGCGAGGCGCTCGTACAGCCGCCGGCGAACGGCAGGTTCGAGGGGCGTCCGGAACCGCCAGGACTCGACGGCGCGGCGGAGCCAGACGCGCTGCTCGTGGTCGGAGATGTGCTCGATCTCGTAGGCCATCGAGCCGCAATAGGTCTCCTGGAGCCGGGGCAGCGCCTCGGCCAGCGTCTCGCCCTCGACGTTGATCCGCAGGATCTGCGCCGGGATCCTGGCGAGGAGCTCGGGCGTCAGCTTCGGCCGCAGGCGCACGGGATCGAGCGCCGGATCGCCGACGGGCGCGGAGCCGAGCGGGTCGAGGCGTGCGGCCAGGTGGCCGTGCATGCGGTAGGCCTTGACGAGCGCCATCCCGGCCGCAACCGCTCCGAGCAGCTCCGCGTCGGGCTCGCTCGTGGCGGTGCCGGCGCCGTTCGTCGCGTGGCCGTTCGTGTCGGCAGGAGCTGCTGCATGACCGTTCTCGCCCCCGTTCCCGTTCGCTCCAGGGAGCCGGTCGAGGAGCCGCGCGAGGCCCGGCAGGGTGCGGACGACCGCGGCGTCGCCGCTCTCGAAGAGCTTCCGCCACTCCTCCGGGACCGACTCCGGGTTCTCGAGGTAGTCGTCGAGCAGTAGACGCGCGTATCCGGCGTTGACGCCGTCGACGTCATGCATCGCAATCACCTGCGTTGTAGCAGCAGCCTCGTACGTGCCAGAGAGTGGCTGCTGCGCTGTGATCTGTCATCTGCAGCCCGCTCAGGGCCGCCTCGCTCTACCGCTAGTAGAGCGGCCGCGAGTACCAGACCGTGATGGCCGCACCGACGACGAAGAAGACGGTGATCATCCAAGCGGCCGTCAGTGTCAGCTTGTGCACCTGGGTGCTGGCGATCACGGATGCGACGAGCGCGATGATCGCGACCGGGCCGAGCACGAACGGCACGAAGGCGAGCTGCACGATCCCGGTGATGACCGCGATCGCAAGGAAGATCATCGCGAGCGAGCTGCGGCCGCCGCTCTGCGGGGCGGTCGTCATGCGCCTGCCCTCGCGCGCCGCGTGACCCGGGCTGCTTCGCGCACCGGCGAGCCGTGCGGGCCGCCGCGGCGCGGCCGCGGGCCGACCGAAGGCTGCCAGCGCGTCACCGGGACGACGCCGATGCCACGGTCGCCATCCGTGCCGACAGCAGGCTCGGAAACGACGGCCCAGCGGATGACCCACGCGACATATGCGAGCGGGATCTTGAGGCCGACCAGCATGAAGACGAGTACCCAGGTGGTGGTGCTCACGGCGGGAGCATACGGGATCGGGCCGGACGACGGACGGGGGAAGCGTCAGCGGAATCGGCGCCCTTCATCTCGTTGATAGCCCCATCCGGCGAGCAATGCGAACGCGACGCCGAACGCGTAGACGATCACCCAGTCACGCCAGGCGATCGCAGAATCGCTCACTGCTTTCGCGAGGGCGTCGGAGAGCGCCCGCGTGGGCAGATAGGGCGAGACGGCTGCGACCACGTGCGGTAGCCGGCCCGGTCTGAACCAGAGACCGCCTGCATACGAGAGCCCGAGGTAGAGCAGGTTTGCGAACGGCAGTGCCGCCCGCTCGGGCGCCCAGTAGCCGATCGCGATCCCAAGGGACGCGAACGGCGCGATCCCTGCAAGGAGCGCGATCGCGAGCGCAAGCCACCGGCTCGGCGAAAGGCTCACATGGGCGACGGGCACCGCGA
>CAIYXH010000215.1 GCA_903930195.1 uncultured Actinomycetes bacterium
CCGCTGCGCGACCGCTTCGGACTCACGTTCCGGCTCGATCTCTACACGCCGGCCGAGCTCGGCGCGATCGTGCGCCGCAGCGCCCGCATCCTCGGCGTCGAGATCCAGGCCGACGCCGCCGACGAGATCTCCCGCCGCGCCCGCGGCACCCCGCGGATCGCGAACCGGATCCTGCGCCGCGTCCGCGACGTCGCAGAGGTCAGACACGCCGGGGAGATCACGCCCGAGATCGCCCACGAGGCGCTCGCGCTGCTCGAGGTCGATGCTTCCGGGCTCGAGCGGTTCGACCGCGAGCTGCTGCGTACGGTCGTCGAGAAGTTCTCCGGCGGGCCAGTCGGACTCTCGACGCTCGCGGTCTCGCTCGGCGAGGAGGCGGAGACGATCGAGGACGTCTACGAGCCGTATCTGCTCCAGCTCGGCTTCCTGCAGCGCACGCCGCGCGGGCGGGTGATCACCGACCTCGGCCGCGCGCACGTCGGTGCCGCCGCAGCAACGTCGTCACTCTTCTAAGGGGAATCGGCAGGAAATGTGCCCTCGGTGGGGCATACTGACCAGGTGACCGTGGACAGCGCACGGGCCGCGGCTGATTCGGTCGAAGCCGCCGACCTCTTCGTCCTCCGGCGCGTCTCCGCAGGCCGCTTCGTGCACCTGGGAGGGGCAGGCCGGGCCGAGGGCTGGGCCGGGATCGTCGAGATCTCGCTCGAGGACGAAGTGTCGATTGCCGCCGCGCTCAAGACCGGCGAGATCGTCCGGCTCGCAGCCGAGAGCGGCAAGGAGCTCGTCTTCGGGCCCTACTACGCGCGCGGTGCCGCGATCGTCCCGATCGGCGCCGACACGGTCGTCGTCTTCGGCGCCGGCGACGGCACCATCGACGCAGCCGACGCTGCGCTCACAGCTGCAGCCACGGCAGCCGTCGAGATCGTCGGCCCCGCAGGCCCCGCGAAGGAGCTCGCCGACCAGCTCGAGCTCTTGGAGGCCGTTCGTGCCGCCGCCGCGGTGCCGCCGACGCCGATCGAGGAGGCGATGCAGAAGCTCGCCGGGATCGCCGCCGAGTCGCTCTCCTGCGAGATCGGAATCCTCTACCTCTGCGAAGGCGACCGGATCGCCGTCGCCGAGCGCGGCT
The DNA here is from genome assembly GCA_903930195.1 of uncultured Actinomycetes bacterium. Classification (GTDB taxonomy): domain Bacteria; phylum Actinomycetota; class Thermoleophilia; order Gaiellales; family Gaiellaceae; genus PALSA-600. Next base: position 1,124 of record CAIYXH010000215.1, read on the forward strand.
GGTCGCTGAGGACCCCGCTCGAGGAGGTCTCCCGCGCGCTCGCCGAAGTCGTCGAGACCCATGCCTTCCCGTACTGCGTCCAGGACGCAAAGACCTCACCGGCGCCCGGCATCCTCGCCTCCGAGCCCGGGATCCGCTCGTACTACTTGCTCGAGCTGACCGGGCTCGCCGCGGGCGTTCTGCTCGTGGCGCACACCGATGCGGCACCGCGCGGCTTCACGCTCCTCTGCCGCCGCCTCGGCGCACGTGTCGCCGACGTCGTCACCGCCGTGCTCGCCGCGGGGATCACGCGGGAGTGGACGTCGGGAGAGGCCGTTCGGCTTCAGACGGCGTTCGCCGAGCTCGAATCCTGAGGGCTAGCGAACCGGCGTCTGCGACGCCGCGAGCACGTCGTCGCGAAAGCGGCGATGGACCCAGTAGCGCGCCCCGCCGAGCTCGAACCGTCGCCAGAGACCCTTTCCGGGGTCGCCGAGGTCGGCGCCACGCGGCTCGCTGAAGGTCTCCGTCTTCGGCCTCGTAGGCGTCCAGATCGACGCGCGGAAGACCACGATTCGCTGGCCTGTGACGGCGATCACGTAGCGCTTCGTCCACCAGATGATCCAGGTCGAAAGGAGCGCGAAATACGGGCTCGGCCCGGTCTGAGCAAGAAACACCGTCTCGACCTGCTCGCCATTCAGCTGAGAAGTAACACGTTCCCGGAGCTTGTCGCGTAGCGCCACGAGAGCGACCGTAGATCATTCGGGCGTGGAGAGGCAAGGGCTCTCGGGCCGATGTTCGGCGCCCCGGTGTCCGGCTCCTCGGGGGCTCCTCGGTGTCAGGCTCGGGCGGGCGTCAAGTGGCCTCTGTGCCAGCTTCGTGAATCCATTTCCTGGCTGCGATGCGAGCGTATGTCACGCCAGGCCAGCGAAGGAGCTATTCGTCGACACGCCGGTGTGGGAGAGGATTTGCACACTCGTTACCGAGGACAGGTTGACGGAAACAGGAGTCTGACACCGTGTCTCGGACACCGTGTCTCGGAGACCGCGTACCGCCGTCCTCGCGGCCGGGATCACGCGGGAGTGGACGTCGGGAGAGGCCGTTCGGCTTCAGTTCGCCGCGTTCGAGTCCTGAGCACGACCGGCGCGACGAGCAGCGCCATCACGTCGAACCAGACGTAGCCGCTCGCGACGCCGCTCGGGGGATTTCCGTCGGGGATCCCGAGCCCCGGCAGCTTCGGCTCCCAGCGCCACGTGCCGAGCGCCGTGCCGTAGAACTCGAGCGCGGCCACGATCAGGAACACGGCGGCATAGACCGAGCGATTGCGTCCCCGCCAGAGGAAGACGAGCAGCAGCGGCACCCCGACGGCGCCCGCCACATCGCGATGGGGCAGCACGGTGAGGCCGAGCAGGCCCCAGACCGTCGCGCCTGCCGCAGCGACGCCGACCAGGGCGCGGGTGCGCGACGCCAGTGCGCCCGCCACGCCGACACCCGTGAGGTAGACGATCCCATGCGCCGCGGGCACGAACAGCGGCAGGTTGCCGAGGCGGTAGTGGTAGACGCCCCAGATCAGCGACCCCGTCACCTCGCCGACCGTTGCGAAGCAGACGACGCCGGCCGTCTGCACCCGGCGCTCCGGCGACAGGCGCGACAAGGCGGCGAGGAGCACGATCCAGGTGAGCGCGCCGAGGGCGAGCTGCTCGTGGCGCGAGCTGAAGTGGTCGGCGGCGAGGAGCGCGGCGAGGTACGCCGCGCCCGCGAGCGGAGCTAGCCGCGGAACTGCAGCTCGTGCCACGACGGCACCGGGGCGAGCTCGAGCAGAGGCCGTCCACCGCCGGGATGCTGGTAGGCGAACTCCGCCTCGACGTCGTCCCAGACGACCTCGAGCGCGCCGCGCTTGACCTGATGGTCGAGCCAGGCACCGCGGAAGACGAGCCGGCGCAGCCAGAGGACGAGCGACTCGCTCCCGACGAGCGAGACCCGCTCCCAGTTGCGCATCAGGTAGCGGCCGAGGCGCGAATCGGGGTCGTCGATCAGCCCGTTCGCGGCGAGTGCGACGAGGTCGGCGGTCTCGTCGTCGTCCAGCTCGTTCGCCTCGACGAGGCCGAGCTTGGCCGTCGCGGCGACGACGCGCTGCTCGAAGTCGAACGCGTTGAACGAGAAGCGGTAGCCCAGGAATTCGACGACGTAGTCGTCGCCGGAGGTGTAATTCGTGTCGGCCATGACCGAAGCCCAGGATAGCCCGAGGGGTTCCTGGCTACCGTGTGCGACGTGATTGCAGCCGTTCCGTACTGGCAGCGCCTGATCATCCTGCTCCCGACATTCGTGATCGGCGGCGGGCTGATCGTCGGGATCCTGATCCTGATGGGCCGCGCCTTCAAGCAGTTCTTCGACGAGCTCGGCCACAAGCGCCTGATCTGGGTCGGGATCGCCGTCGTCGTGGCGTCCGTGCTCGTGCTCACCTGGTTCGGGATCAGCCTCCCGAAAGAGGAGTAGCCCCGGCTACTGAATGACGACCGGGGTCCCGACCTTGACGTGGCCGAAGAGCCACTCCGCGTCGGGGATGTGCATCCGCACGCAGCCGTGCGACTCCGAGTAGCCGATCGACGTGGGCTCGTCCGTCCCGTGGAGACCGACGCCGGGGACGTTGATCCCCATCCAGCGCGTCCCGAGCGGGTTGTCCGGCCCGGGCGGCACCGGCTTCAGGCCCTTGGCCCACGCGTCCTGCGTCGGCGGATACCACCACGGGTTCTTCTGCTTGTCGATGATCTTGAAGATGCCGTGCGGCGTGGGGTAGATGCTCTGCCCGGTCGCGACGTGGATCGTCCGGACGAGGTGCGTCGAGGAGTAGAGCTTGAGCGTGTTCGCGTGCCGGTTGACGACGATCACGGCGCCGATGGTCGCAGCGCTGATCCGGGACGCAACCGGCGCGGTGACCAGCACGAGCGGGGTGCGTGACCCGCTGGAGAGCTCCTGGCGGAGCGCGGCGACCATCGTCCGCTGCTGCACGGCCAGTCCTGCCTTCGCGGGCTTGATGACCGGGCCGTCCGTGTTCGCGCCGGTCACGGTGGCCGGCTGGGGGAGCCGGTTGTAGCGTGTCGCGAGCGTGTGGACGTAGGCGGCGATCGCCGGCTGGGGTACGCGTACGGCGACCGTCACGTGGCTACCTGCCTTGGCCTCGAGGGCGCTGCGGATCGTCGGGTCGACGTCGATCTGGGCGTCGAGCTTCGCCGGGTCGACGACGAGCGTCTTGCCCTGCGCGACGATCCGGAGCGGGCGCGAGAAGGCCGCCGTGATCGTGTCGCTCGCGCGCGTCGCGCTCAGGCCGCCGATCGGCACCGACATCGCACGAACCCCGGCTGCGATGGCATGCGTCCGCTCGACCGCGGGCGAGGCGGTACCGGCCAGCGCGCAGGCGGCGATCAGTGCGGCGGCAACTCTTAGCATCGGGGGCGCAATTCAAGCAGATGTGCAGCGGAAAACGGTCAAGGCCGTCCGATCCCGTTCGTACCCTCGACGTCTCGATGGAAACCTCGACCTGGAAGATCGGCGACTGCGACCCCGAGCTGACGCGCTCGCTCGCCCAGGGCCTCGGGGTCAGCCGCACCACCGCGTCGGTGCTCGTGCGGCGCGGATTCGACGACGTCGAGTCCGCTCGGACATTCCTGGACGGTGCCCTTCCGGGACACGATCCGTTCCAGATGGGGGACATGGCGGCGGCGGTCGAGCAGCTCCGCGCGGCGGTCGCGCGTGGCGCCCGCATCTGCGTCCACGGCGACTACGACGCCGACGGCATCTGCGCGACGACGCTCGCCATCCTGCTCCTGCGCGAGCTCGGCGCGGAGCCGGCCTGGCACCTTCCCTCGCGCTTCGAAGAGGGGTACGGCCTCAACGCCCAGACGCTGACGCGCCTCTCCGAGGAGGGCGTCGAGCTCGTGCTGACGGTCGACTGCGGGATCACCGGCGTTGCCGAGGTCGCGCACGCGAAGGAGCTCGGGCTCGAGATCGTGGTCACCGACCACCACAAGCCGGGCGAGACCTTCCCGGACTGCCCCGTCGTCGCGCCGCTCAAGGGCGACTATCCCTTCAAAGGCCTCTGCGGCACCGCCGTCGTCTGGAAGCTCGCCGAGGCGATGCTCGGCCCCGGGCATGCCTTCCTCGAACGCCACCTCGACGTCGTCGCGCTCGCGACGGTCGCCGACGTCGTCCCGCTCGTCGACGAGAGCCGCGCGCTCGCGCTCGTCGGGCTGCGGCGGCTCGGGCAGACGCAGAAGCCCGGCCTGCGCGCGCTGATGCGCGTCGCCGGCGTCGATCCCGCGATCTGCGACGAGGGTGCGATCGGCTTCCGGCTCGCCCCGCGGATCAACGCCTCGGGCCGACTGGGTCGCCCCGAGGCTGCGCTGGCCTTGCTGCTCACGGACGACGAGGACGAGGCGCGCATCCTCGCGAAGCAGCTCGAGGAGCTGAACCGCGAGCGGCAGGCCGTCGAGGAGCGGATCCTCCGCGCTGCCGTCGACGAGATCGAGTCGTGGCCCGAGTCCCGGCGCCGCGCCCGCGGGTATGCGGTCGCAGGCGAGGGCTGGCACGAGGGTGTCATCGGCATCGTCTCCTCGCGGCTCGTCGAGAAGTACGGCCGCCCGGTCGTCGTCATTGCGGGAGAGGGCGAGGAGTGGAAGGGCTCCGGCCGCTCCGGCGGTGCGTTCGACCTCCACGGTGCCCTCTCTGCCTGCTCCGAGCATCTCGTCCGCTTCGGCGGGCACCGCGCAGCTGCGGGTCTCACGATCCGCCACGAGAACATCGAGGCCTTCGCCGCCGCTTTCGGCGCACACGCGAGCGCGGTGCTGAGCGAGGAGGATCTCCAGCCGCAGGTCAAGGTCGACGCGATCGTCCCCGGCGCAGAGCTCGGCCTCGAGCTCTGCGAGGAGCTCGCGCGCCTCGCGCCGTTCGGTCTTGGCAACCCGGGCGTGACGCTGCTCGTCGACAGCTGTGAGCTGATTGGGCTCTCGACCGTCGGCGAGGGCAAGCACCTCCGCTTCCGCGTCAAGCAGCGGGCGCAGGACGTGGGCTCCGCGATCGCCTTCGGCCTCGGCGGCCAGCTCGATCATTTCCGCCGGGTCGGCAGCTACGACATCGCCTTCCGGCTCCAGGAGAACCGTTGGAACGGCACCGTCTCACCGCAGCTCGTGGTTCGGAAGATCTTCGACGCCGACGAGCGCGTCGACGAGCTCCGCGGCTGGCTGACGGATCAGTGGCGGCTGCCGGTCGAGGGGCGCCACGCCGATGCCCGCGCGATCTTTGCGGAGCTCGATCTCGGCGACGGCTCCCGCCGCAGCCTGCTCGAATCGGCGGCGTTCAGGCGCCTGCTGGCCGACGTGCCCGTCGCAGTCCCGGCGCTCGCCGAGGCTGCGTAGGCGTCTCCGCGAGGAGCGCAAGCGCCCGCGCCACACGGCGCAGCTTGCGGAGCTCGCGGCGGTAGTGGAGCTCGGCGAGAACGGAAGGCATCGCGGTGCCGGATTCGGCGCGGCCGGCGGCGCTCCTCCGCGATGTTGGGACGGGGAGGGGGCGGGATACACTTGAGGTGTGGCTGTGCTCGAACGACATCACGATCTGGTCGACGAGCTGCTCGGCGAGGTTGCGGAGTACAAGCCCGACGCCGATCGGGAGCTGCTGAGCCGCGCCTTCGCGTTCGCCGCGAACGCCCATGACGGGCAGGTGCGCCGCTCGGGCCAGGAGTTCATCTTCCACCCGTGGGGCGTCTCCAAGATCCTCGTCAGCCTGAAGGTCGACGAGCAGACGCTCGCTGCGGCGCTCCTCCACGACACGGTCGAGGACACCGAGGTCGAGATCGACGACGTCCGCGCCGCGTTCGGCGAGGAGATCGCCCACCTCGTCGAGGGTGTCACGAAGCTCACGCGCGTCCAGTTCCAGACCCGCGAGCAGGCCGAGGCCGAGAACTACCGCAAGATGGTCGTCGCGATGGCCGAGGACGTCCGGGTCATCCTCATCAAGCTCGCCGACCGTCTCCACAACCTGCGGACGATCGAGTACATGGGCAAGCAGACGCAGGTGCGGAAGGCGCGCGAGACCCTCGAGGTCTACGCGCCCCTTGCGCACCGCCTCGGCATCCACGCGCTCAAGTGGGAGCTCGAGGATCTCGCCTTCGGGACGTTGCATCCACGCAAGTACGAGGAGATCAAGCAGATGGTCGCCGAGCGGCGCACCGACCGCGAGGAGCACGTGCGCGAGGCGTCGATGGTGCTGCAGGGCGAGCTCGACAAGTCCGACATCCCCGCCGAGATCTCGGGGCGCGCGAAGCACTTCTACTCCATCTACGACAAGATGGTGAAGAAGGGTCGCGAGTTCAACGAGATCTACGACCTGACCGCGATGCGCGTGATCGTCGACCGCGACGCCGAGGAGGGGACGCGCGACTGTTACGGCGCGCTCGGTCTCGTCCACTCCCTGTGGAAGCCGATGCCCGGCCGCTTCAAGGACTACATCGCGATGCCGAAGTTCAACGGCTACCGCGCGCTGCACACCACCGTGATCGGGCCGCAGGGGCGGCCGCTCGAGATCCAGGTGCGGACGCGGGAGATGAACGCGACCGCCGAGTTCGGCGTCGCCGCGCACTGGCACTACAAGGGCGGCCGCGGCGGGCATCGCGACGACGAGTGGACGGTATGGGTCAAGCAGTTGATGGACGTCGGCTCCGACTCGGCCGACCCCGACGAGTTCATGAGCGCGCTCCGCACCGACCTCTTCGAGGACGAGGTGCACGTGTTCACGCCGAAGGGGCAGGTCAAGACGCTGCCCGCGGGCGCGACGCCGATCGACTTCGCCTATGCCGTTCACACCGACGTCGGCCACCACACGGTCGGCGCGAAGATCAACGGGCGGATCGTGCCGTTGCACTACCGGCTGCGGAACGGCGACTTCGTCGAGATCCTCACCTCCAAGCAGGGCCGCGGCCCGTCACGCGACTGGATGTCGCTCGCGAAGAGCTCCCGGGCCCGCAACAAGATCCGCCAGTGGTACCAGCGCGAGACGCGGGACGACAACGAGCACAAGGGTCGCGAGGCGCTCGAGCAGGCGCTCAAGCAGCAGAACCTGCCGTACGCGAAGATCCGCGGCTCGGCAGTGCTCGCGCAGGTGATTCGCGACTCCGGCTTCAAGAAGGCCGAGGACTTCTACCTCGCGCTCGGATCCGGGAAGCTCTCCGCGCACTCGACCGTCAACAAGGTCATCCACCGCCTCAAGACCGAGCAGGTTGCGGAGGAGGCGCTGATCGTCAAGGCGCCGAAGCAGCGGACACTCTCCGGCACCGACGTCGGCGTCGTGGTGCCGGGCGTCGAGGATGTGCTCGTGCGGCTCGCGAAGTGCTGCACGCCGGTGCCGGGCGACCCGATCGTCGGCTACGTCTCGCTCGGCAAGGGGATCACCATCCACCGGGAGGACTGCCCGAACGTGCGCGCGCTGCGCCGCAACGAGGAGCGCTTCACGACCGTCGAGTGGGACGGCGGCGGCGGGCACACCTCGTTCCGGGTGCAGATCGCGGTCTCGTCGTGGGACCGTCCACGGCTGCTCGAGGACGTCGCCCGGACGTTCGCCGAGCATGGCGCGAACATCGTCTCCTACGGCGGTGCGGTCGAGGATCAGCTCGCGAAGAACTGGTACACGGCCGAGGTCGGCGATGTTGCCGCGCTGCGGTCGCTGCTGAATGCGCTGCGGTCGGTGGACGCCGTCTTCGACGCCTACCGGGTCACGCCCTCATAGCGCTCGAGGCGGGGCAGGTTCATCCGGTCGCGGAGTCGTTCCGCTCGGTGGCCGAGCTGTACGAGCGGGCCCGGCCGAGCTACCCGGCCGAGGCGGTCGCCTGGGTGGTGTCGGAGCTCGGGCTTGCGCCGGGGCGCGTCGTCGTCGATCTCGCGGCAGGGACGGGGAAGCTCACGCGGTTGCTCGTCCCGTCGGGCGCGACTGTGGTCGCGGTCGAGCCGCTCGCGGAGATGCTGTCGCAGCTCCGGCTGGCCGTGCCGGAGGTCGAGGCGCTCGAGGGGACGGCCGAGGCGATGCCTGTGGCGGACGGGTTCGCGGATGCAGTGACAGTGGGTCAGGGCTTTCACTGGTTCGACGCGGAGCCGGCGCTTGTGGAGATCGCGCGCGTCCTGCGTCCGGGTGGAGCGCTTGCGCTCGTCTGGAACGTCCGGGATCTGGACGACGAGCTGCACGCGCGGTTGAACGCGCTCCTCGCCGAGGCGCGCGGTGCGACCCCTTCGGGGCACGAGCAGCCGTGGCGGGCCGCGTTCGCCGGTTCGACCGCGTTCGCGCCGCTCGAGCTGCGGTCGTTCCCGTGGGCGGAGCCGTACACCGCCGCTCAGCTGTCCGATCGGATCGCATCGATCAGCTTCGTTGCGCGACTCTCGGACGACGAGCGGCAGGCGCTGCTCACGCGGGTGCGGGAGCTCGTTGCGGCGCTGCCGGAGCCGTTTCCGTTCCGGTACCGGACGGATGTCTACGTGGCTCGTCGAGCCTGAGGCCCTAGGGCTCCCAGGTGTCCCCGCCCGTGTCCCAGCCGACGAGGCAGAGGAGCGGGAGGCGTTCGGCGAGCTCGGTGAGGATGCTGAGGTCGGGGGCGCCGTCGGCGGCGAGCACCGCGACGCGCGCGCCCTGGTAGAGGATCTCGACCTCCTGCCGGTGGGCCGGGGCGGGGGTGCCGGCCTCGGGGCCGAGGACGAGCGCGCCGTCTTCGGCGAAGAGGATCCCGGCCCACGTGCAGCCGCCTTCGTCGACAAGAGCTGCGACGACGGCGCGAAGGGCATCGTCGGGATCCGGCGTCTCACCGAGGGCCCGGTCGAGGGTCTCGCGGACGCTCACAGCGCGTCGAAGGTGGTGACGCGGTCGCGGAAGCTCGCGGGCACCGGCACGGGTGCGCGCGTCTCGAGGTCGATCAGCACGAGCGTCTGGGTCGAGCTCGCCATCAGCACGTCGTCGGCGACGCGGTACGCGGCGTATTCGTAGGTGATGCTGGTCGTCCCGATCCGGGTGATACGGACGAAGATCTCGAGCAGGTCGTCGAACCGCGCCGGGGCGAGGTATTCGACCGACATCGCCCGCATCGCGAACTCCCCGCGCAGGTCGAGGTGCCCGAGGTGCCGGTGATACTCGGTTCGGGCCAGATCGAAGTACGGCATGTAGCGGCCGTAGTAGACGACCCCCTGCGCGTCGGTGTCCGAGAACGCCACCCGAGTGAGAGCCGCGTACCGAAACGGCACCACCCGCTCCGTCTCATGCCCCAGCTCGATCACCGCCCGATCGTACCGACCATCCCAGCCACGTCCCCGACCCACACGTCCGGTGCCAGTCATTGGTGACAAGAGTGGTACGAAGGCGTTACGAGCCGTGATTCTCGCTCCAGCTCTGCCTACCGTGGACGCATGTCGCGTCCTCTCCGTCCTCGGGATCCCGGCGCCTTCTGCCACGTCACCGCTCGAGGAAACAACAAACAGCCGGTTTTCGACACGGAAGCCAGTCGGCGGTTGTTCCTCTCCTTGCTGGGCCGAGTTGCTCGGCGCTACGACTGGCGTGTGTTTGCGTATTGCCTGATGGACAACCACTACCACCTTGTCCTCCAGATCGGGGAACCGGGACTCTCGGACGGAATGCGGCTGCTAAACGGCCGTTTTGCACGCGGTGCAAACGTCCTTCGAGGAAGCACGAATCACGTATTCGGCGAACGCTTCTGGGCCGCCGAGATCGACTCCGACGCATACCTCTACGAGGTCTGTCGCTACGTCGTTCTCAACCCCGTTCGTGCCGGGCTCTGCGATCAGCCCGATAGCTGGAACTGGAGCAGCCACCGGGCTGCGATGGGTCTCGATCATCCTGAGCCGTTCCTAGCGCTCGGGGACTTCCACAGCTTCTTTGGCCGCGATCCGAAGACCGCTATCGAGACTTACAGTCGGTTTGTCCGCGAAGGCCACGACCCGATGCCAGTCATCGGTTGAGACGTCCCGAGCCTACGAGCGGATGACGGAGAGGACCTCGTCACGCTTGGCTTCCATCATCTCCTGGGAGCGCGCTTCGAGGTTGAGGCGGAGGAGGGGCTCGGTGTTCGACGGGCGAA
>CAIYXH010000216.1 GCA_903930195.1 uncultured Actinomycetes bacterium
GCAGCTCGTGCCCGAGGCCCGCATGCTGGTCGTGCACGGGCAGATGGGCGAGCGCGAGCTCGAGGACAAGATTATCGCGTTCCTCGGCGGCGACGCCGACGTGCTCGTCTCGACGACGATCATCGAGTCCGGCCTCGACATCCCGCAGGCGAACACCCTGATCGTCGAGCGTGCCGACACGCTCGGGCTCTCGCAGCTCTACCAGCTCCGCGGCCGCGTGGGTCGGCGCGACGTGGCCGCGCACGCCTATCTGCTCTATCCGGACGCGAGCGAGCTCTCGCCCGAAGCCAAGGCCCGGCTCTCGACGCTCGCCGACCACACCGAGCTCGGTGCGGGCTTCGCGATCGCGATGCGCGACCTCGAGATCCGCGGCGCCGGCGACCTTCTCGGCGGCGAGCAGTCCGGGCACGTCGCCGCGCTCGGCTTCGAGCTCTACGTCGAGATGCTCCAGGAGATGATCGCCGAGCTCTCCGGCCAGCGGCGGGTCGCCGCCCGGCCGGTCCGGCTCGACGCGCGGGTCGATGCGTATGTCCCGGCGGCGTACGTGTCCTCGGAGGCGCTCAAGATCGACCTCCACCGCCGCCTCGCGCTCGTCGAGGACGACGACGAGCTCCGCGAGCTCCAGGTCGCGACCGAGGACCGCTACGGGCCGCTGCCCGAGCCCGTCGAGAATCTGTTCGCGATCCAGGCCGCCAAGCTCAAGCTGGCAGTGCTCGGCGCCGACTTTCTCGTCTTCCGGGTGGGCAAGGCGACCGTCGGTCCCGTCGTGCTCGGGTCCGGCGAGCTGAAGGAGCTGCGCGACCGCGTCGAGACCGCCGTGTACTCGACCGGCAATCGTGAAGTGACTCTAAGAACGGAGACGCTCGCAGGGGCGATCGAACTGGTCGATGCTATGATCGAAGCCCGTCAGGCAACGTGATCGTGTTCGGTCACGCCGGCTTGCGCCCGCCCACGTGATGAAGCTGCGTCTCCTCCTTCCCCTCCTCGCCCTGACTGCGTTCGTCGCAGGCTGCGGTGGTGGCGGAGGCGGTTCGATCGCGAAGGAGAATCTCGCGAAGAACGACGTCGCGGTCGCCGGCAACGTGCACATTACGAAGAGCGACTACAGCGCCGCGATGGCGCAGGAGAACGCAAGCCTCAAGGCGCAGGGCCGCTCGATGCCGAAGGCCGGTTCGACGGACTACGCGACGGTCAAGGCCCAGGTGCTCGCGGCGCTGATCCAGAACGCCGGGTACGAGTACGAGGCCGCGAAGCTCAACGTGACGGTCACCGACAAGCAGGTCGCGACCCAGCTCGCCCAGATCAAGACCCAGTACTTCGGCGGGAGCGAGGCGACCTACCAGAAGGAGCTGAAGACGCAGGGCTTCACCGACGCCCAGGTGCAGGACCAGATTCGCCAGGGCCTGCTGCAGCAGGGCGTCTACAACAAGGTCACGACCGACGTCACCGTCTCCGACAAGGACGTCTCGACCTACTACGCCGCGCACAAGAGCCAGTACCAGACGCCCGAGTCGCGCGACGTCCAGGAGATCCTCGTCGGGAAGAACAAGGAGGCGCTCGCGACCCAGCTCTACAACGAGCTGAAGAACGGCGGCAGCTTCGCCACCCTCGCGAAGAAGTACTCGCAGGATCCCGGCTCGAAGGACTCCGCCGGCAAGTTCACCGCGAAGAAGGGCACCGACGTCGCCGAGTTCGACGCGGCGGTCTTCTCGAAGAGCTTTGCGACCGGCACGCTGCACGCGCCGGTCAACACCTCGCAGTACGGCTGGTTCGTGATCAAGGCGGTCGGGGACATCGTCCCGCCGAAGAACACGCCGGAGAAGCAGGAAGCGTCGACGATCAAGCAGCAGCTGATCTCGCAGAAGAAGAACGACGAGATGTCGTCCTGGGCGCAGGGCATCGCCAAACAGTTCTGCGGCGAGTCGATCATCAAGTACCAGGCGGGCTACACGCCCTCGCCCGATCCGTGCGCGTCGATCACCACGACGACCGCGACCGACACCACCACGACGTAGCGTCGCCGCGGTGCTCGCCGACGCACTGGTCGAGCTCCAGACGCTGACTGAGCGGCTGCGGCGGGAGTGTCCTTGGGATCGCGAGCAGACCGTGCGCACGATCGTGCCGCACACCGTCGAGGAGGCCTACGAGGTCGCCGACGCCGCCTTCGCAGACGACGACGCGAAGCTCCTCGACGAGCTCGGCGACCTCCTCTTCCAGTCGTACTTCCTGGCACTGCTCCTCTCCGAGCGGGGCGCCGGCGACCTCGAGCAGGTCGCGCGCGGCGTCCACGCGAAGCTGGTTGCGCGCCACCCGCACGTCTTCGGCGACGCCGAGGCGGACACCGCCGGCCGCGTGCGCGAGGCGTGGGAGCGGCTGAAGGTCGAGCAGGAAGGCCGCGTCGGGATCTTCCACGATGTGCCCGAGACGCTGCCGGCGCTGCTGCACGCGCGCAAGGCGCAACGCCGGGCCGCGTCGGCCGGCTTCGACTGGCCCGATCTCGCCGGCCCGCTCGCGAAGCTGGACGAGGAGGTCGCGGAGCTGCGTCGCGAGCTCGAGCGGACCGGCGAGCCGGTCGCCGAGACGGAGCCCGACCGAGCGGTCGAAGCCGAGCTCGGCGATGTGCTCTTCTCCGTCGTGAATGCCGCCCGCAAGCTCAACGTCGACCCGGAGCTCGCCCTGCGCGGTGCGACGGGCCGCTTCGTCGCCCGGGTCGAAGAGGCCGATCGCCTCGCTGCCGCGGAAGGAGCCGAGTGGAAGGAGCTCGGCCTCGAGGCGCAGGAGGCCTACTACCAGCACGCGAAAGAGAGGCTCGCATGAGTGAGATCGCTTCCGTCAAGGGCCGCCAGGTCGCCGACTCGCGCGGCAACCCGACCGTCGAGGTCGACGTCGCGCTCGCCTCGGGCGCCTTCGGCCGGGCCATCGTCCCCTCGGGAGCCTCGACCGGCATCCACGAGGCCGTCGAGCTTCGTGACGGCGGGACCGAGTGGGGCGGCAAGGGCGTCACCCAGGCCGTCGCCAACGTCAACGGTGAGCTCGCGACGGCACTGGTCGGCCGTGCTGCGTCCGACCAGGCAGGCGCCGACCGCGCGATGATCGAGCTCGACGGCACGCCGAACAAGGGCCGGCTCGGGGCGAACGCGATCCTCGGCGCCTCGCTCGCGCTTGCCCGCGCTGCCGCGGCTGAGGCGGGGCTTCCGCTCTACCGCCACCTCGGTGGCGACGAGGCGACCACGCTGCCGGTGCCGCTGATGAACGTGATCAACGGCGGGGCGCATGCGCAGAACACCATCGACCTCCAGGAATTCATGATCGTCCCCGCCGGAGCCGCGACGTTTGCAGACGCGCTCCGGATGGGCTCCGAGGTCTACCACGCTCTCCGCGGCGTTCTCCACGAGCGCGGGCTCGCGACCGCTGTCGGCGACGAGGGCGGCTTCGCGCCCGACCTGGCCTCGAGCGAAGAGGCGATCGAGGCCATCCTGCTCGCCGTCGACCGCGCCGGGCACACCGGCGACGTCGTCGTCGCGCTCGACCCGGCCACGTCCGAGGTCTTTCGCGACGGCCGCTACCGCTTCGAGGGCCGCGACCTTGGCTCCGACGAGCTGCCGGCGTTCTGGGCCGACCTCGTCGCGCGCTACCCGATCGTCTCGATCGAGGACGGCGCGGCCGAGGACGACTGGGCCGCGTGGTCGGGACTGACCAAGAGGGTGGGCGATCAGACACAGCTCGTCGGCGACGACCTCTTCGTCACGAACCCGGAGCGCCTCGGCCGCGGCATCGACGAGGGCGTCGGGAACTCGATCCTCGTCAAGGTCAACCAGATCGGGACGCTCAGCGAGACGCTCGAGGCGATCCGGATGGCGCACGCCGCCGGCTACACCGCCGTGATGTCGCACCGCTCGGGCGAGACCGAGGACACGACCATCGCCGACCTCGCGGTCGCGACGAACGCCGGGCAGATCAAGGCGGGTGCCCCTGCGCGCTCCGATCGAGTCGCGAAGTACAACCAGCTCATCCGGATCGAGGAGGAGCTGGGCGACCGCGCCCGCTATGCAGGCTGGTCGGCCTTCCCGCGCTCCCGCGGCTGACATCCTGGGTCGGGGCGGAGACAACTCGGGTCGATTGTTTCCCGGCGCTGCCGGGCGATCGTTAGGCTGACAACGTGGAGGGGGAGATGAGGCGGACCAAGATCGTCGCGACGATCGGTCCCGCGAGCTCGTCGCACGAGCAGGTGCGCGCGCTGGCCGAGGCCGGCATGGACGCCGTTCGGCTCAACGTCTCCCACGGCTCCCAGGAGGATCACGCCTCGCGCGCCGGGCTCTCGCGCGCGGTGCAGGCCGAGCTCGGTCGCCCGCTGGCGCTGATCGCCGACCTCCAGGGTCCGAAGCTTCGCATCGGCAACCTCTCCGCGCCGCGGCTGCTCGTGGCCGGTGAGACGGTCATCGTCGCCGGCGAGGACGTCGCCCGTGAGGACGATCTCCCGGTGGCGCCGTCGGTCATCGGCGACGTGCTGCGCCCCGGGCACGACGTCCTGATCGCAGACGGCGCGATTCGCCTGATCGTCGAGGACATCGAAGGCCGCCGCGCGCGCTGCCGCGTGATCGTCGGCGGTGAGGTGAAGTCCCAGAAGGGCGTCAACCTCCCCGGTGTTCCGATTCCGATCCCGTCCCTGACCGAGAAGGATCTGAAGGATCTCGAGTTCGCGCTCGCACTCGGCGTCGACTACGTCGCGCTCTCGTTCGTGCGCGCCGCCGAGGACGTGCTGCAGCTGCGCGAGATCATCGACCGCAACGGCTCCGGGGCGCGGGTGATCGCGAAGATCGAGAAGCCGGAGGCGGTCGAGGTGCTCGACGAGGTGCTCCGCGCGACCGACGCCGTCATGGTCGCCCGCGGCGATCTCGGCGTCGAGATGGGTGCGGCCGCCGTGCCGCTCCTGCAGAAGCGGATCATCGCCCGCTCGCTCGAGCTCGGGAAGCCGGTAATCACGGCGACGCAGATGCTCGAGTCGATGATCGAGCACTCCGACCCGACGCGCGCCGAGGCAAGCGACGTCGCGAACGCGATCCTCGACGGCACCTCCGCGGTGATGCTCTCCGCGGAGACCGCCGTCGGCGCCTATCCGATCGAAGCGGTCAAGACGATGGACTCGATCGCACGTGCGGTCGAGCCGTCGATGGCCTACCGGCCGCAGAACGCGAATGCCGTCGGCGACGACCGCGCCGCGATCGGCGTCGCGATGTCGAACGCCGCCTGCGACGTCGCCGAGACGCTCGGCGCACGGGCGATCCTCGTGCCGACCTTCTCGGGCCGCACCGCCTCGTCGGTCTCCCGTCTCCGCCCGCGCCTGCCGATCATCGGCCTATCGCACCACCAGACCTCGGTGCAGCAGATGGCGCTCGAGTGGGGCGTCCTGCCGCTGCTCTTCCCGGAGGCCGAGAACGTCGAGGATCTCTGGGACCGAGCGGTCGAAGCTGCCCGCAGAGAGGGCCTCATCGAAGCCGGCGACCTCGTCGTGCTCACGGCCGGCACCGCCGTGAACATGCCCGGCTCGACGAACGTCATAAAGGTCGAGGTCGCGTAAGCGGCTTCGACCTTTAGTGAAGGGACAGGTCTTTAGACCTATCCCCGCAGTTCAATCAAGGGTTTCAGTTGATCGGCGCGAAGACGGTTCCCATGTTCCGGCCCACCCGGCTGCTTGCGTTCGGCGCCCTCGCGGTGATCGGCCTCCTCTACTGGAAGCCGCTCCACACCTACACGCACACCCGCTCGGTGCTGCAGCGGCGTGAGGCCGAGGTCTCGAAGCTCCAGGCGCAGCATCAGCAGCTCCAGACCCGCATCGCCTCGGTCGGCTCGGGCGACGCGCTCGTCCGCGAGGCCCGCCGCTTGGGGCTCGTGAAGCCCGGCGAGCAGCTCTTCATCGTCCGCGGCATCGCCGCGTGGCGGAAGGGCCACTGACCGACGCCATGGACGATCGCGCTGTGGTCGAGGCGCAGATCGGCCGCCCGCCCCGCGCCTTCGCCCGGGTCGCCGTTCGCTGCCCGTTCGGACGTCCTGCCGTTGCAGAGCAGCTGCCGTTCGACGCCGACGGGAAGCCATTCCCGACGCAGTTCTGGATGACCTGCCCGCACCTCGTCACGCAGGTCTCCCGCCTCGAGGCGGCCGGCGGCGTCGACCGCTGGACGCGCGCATCCCAGGACGACCCGGAGCTCGCCGCAAGTCTTGCTGCGGCTGATACGGAGCAACGTGCCGCGCGGCCCGAGCTCCCCGTCGGGATCGCAGGGTCGAGTCGCAGCGGAAGCCTCAAATGCCTGCACGCGCACACCGCCTACGCGCTCGCGCGTCCCGGGTACGAGCTCGGGGAGCGGATCCTGGCCGAGGCGGAGCCGCTCTGGCCACCGGACCGCTGCTGCACCGATCCTCTACCGTAGGAGGGCCGGTGAATCTCGAGCTCGCCCGCCAGCAGTGGGACACCGGCCGCCGGCGCCTCGATGCCGCCCGGTCCGATGTCGATCGGCACACCCGGCTCCTCCGCCTCTCCGGCGTCGTCGAGAGCGAGCTGCGCCGCAGGGTGGGGCAGACGTTCACGATCGAGCAGCTCGCCTCGGCCTATGCCGCCGCCGACGTCTGGGCACTCGCGATCGTCGACGACGCGCGGGGCGAGGACGAGCCACCCGTCGAGATCTCGCTCGTGACCGACGCCGCCTTCCACGAGTACGCACGCCGTGCGCTGGACTACCGCGCGTGAGCGTTCGGATCGAGCGGCGGCGTCCAAAGCCCGCGCGGCGGGGCCTGCTGGTGCTCGGAGGTCTCGCCGTCGCGTTCGCGATCGGCATCGGGCTCGGCGAGTCGCTGCACGACAATCCGACCGACGGCGGGACGCAGACGCTCGTGCGCACGCTCGACCCGCTGGCGCTCGTTCCGGTTGCCGGGAGTGACACCGTGGCCGTGACGGTCACCACCGAAGCGCCCTAACGGAGCAACTACAAAGAGCTTTGTGTAGATTTGTGAACGATGAGCTTCGACCGTCCCGCTGCACCCGGCCGACGTAGCGTTCCGGAGCCCGAGTGGCTCACGCTCGGACAGGCGGCGAAGTTCCTCGGGGTCGCGCAGTCGACCATCCGCAAGTGGTCGGACCTCGGTCGCGTCCCGGCCTTCTATACGCCGGGCGGTCATCGCCGCTACCGGCGCCGTGACCTCGAGCTGTTCATCGACCGCTCCGGCCCGGGCGGGCGGGAGAAGGGGCCGCTCGTGCTCATCGTCGACGACGACAGCCGCCTGCGCGAGTTCCTGCGCGTGAGCTTCGAGCTCGAGGGCTACGCCGTGCGCGAGGCCGACAGCGCCGCCCAGGCGCTCGTCGCGATCGAGCACCAGGCTCCCGATCTCGTGCTCCTCGACGTGGTCATGCCCGGTGTCGACGGCTGGCAGATGCTGCGCGAGCTCCAGGAGCGCCACGGCTCGATCCCGGTGATCATGTTCAGCGGCCAGGTCGACGGCGACACCGCCGCGCACGCCGCTGCCCGGGGTGCACGCGCGTTCATCGGGAAGCCCTTCGACCCGCACGAGCTTCTCACGCGGGCGAAGCAGCTCGTCCCTGTGTGACGTCTCCCTCGATGGGCTGGGACCGGCACCTCGAGGACTGGATCGTCGCGCAGCGCTGGGCGCCGCTCGACCGGCCCATCGAGCTGCTCACCTACGCCGGCACCGAGGGCGCCCTCTGGCTTGTCGTCGGTGCGGCGCTTGCCTGGCCGCGGCGCGACACGCGCCTCTTCGCGACCGTGGTCGCCGCAGACCTCGCGGCCGATCTCTCGACCCGCGTGCTCCAGGTGATCGTCGGCCGCGAGCGCCCGAACGAGCCGCTCCTCGTCGGGCATCCGCACAGCCACTCGTTCCCCTCCGGTCACGCCGCGACGAGCTTTGCCTGCGCCACCGTGCTCTCGTCGTTCGCGCCCCGGCTCCGGGCGCCGCTCTTCGGGATGGCGACGCTCGTCGCGCTCTCGCGCCTCTACGTGGGCGTGCACTACCCCACCGATGTCGCCGCCGGCGCGGCGTGGGGCGGAGCGGTGGGCCTCGCCGTCGTGCGCGGGCCGAGGCTCAGAGGTCTTCGGCGGCGC
>CAIYXH010000217.1 GCA_903930195.1 uncultured Actinomycetes bacterium
CCCTCACTGCCTGACCATCCCTCGCCACTCCTCCACACCCCTCACTGCCTGACCATCCCTCGCCACCCCTCCACACCCCTCCGCGTCGTCTGGGTCCCGCCTCTAGGCTTGCGCGGATGCGCGTCATCCTCGTCCGTCACGCCGAAGCCGCCCCGGGCGAGCCCGACGGCATGCGACCGCTCACCCAGGAGGGTGAGGAGGCCGCGCGCGCGCTCGGCGCGGAGTTCGCGCAGCTGCAGCCGGACGCGGTGATCTCGAGCCCCCTGCTCCGCACCCGCCAGACGGCGGCGGCGATCGCAGCAGCCGCGGGCCTCGAGCCCCAGACCGACGTGCGGCTCGCGCCGGGCGCCAGCGTCGCCGACCTGCGCGCCGCGGTCGAAGGCCGGGGCGCGACCGTGATCGCGGTCGCGCACCAGCCGGACTGCAGCGACATCGTGCGCGAGGTGACGGGCCGCGAGGTGCGCTTCAGTGTCGGCTCCTTCCAGGAGTTCGAGCTGTGAGCGCCATCTCGGTCGAAGGACTGCGCAAAAGCTATGACAGCCACGAGGCCGTGCGCGGGATCTCGTTCTCGATCGCGGCCGGCGAGGTGTTCGGCCTGCTCGGCCCGAACGGCGCGGGCAAGACGACGACGATCGAGATCCTCGAGGGCTACCGCGACCGCACCGCGGGCGAGGTGTCGGTGCTCGGCGAGGATCCGGGCAAGGCCGGCGGCGCCTGGCGCAACCGGCTCGGCGTCGTCCTGCAGAGCTCGTCGCTCTACCCGAACCTGACCGTGCGCGAGAGCCTCTCGATCTTCGGCGGCTACTACTCCGACGCCCGCGCACCCGCCGAACTGATCGAGCTCATCGGGCTCGAGGACAAGGCCGATGCGCGCGTCCGCACGCTCTCGGGCGGCCAGAAGCGCCGCCTCGACCTCGGCCTCGCACTCGTCGGCAAGCCCGACCTGATCTTCCTCGACGAGCCGACGACCGGGTTCGACCCGACCGCGCGCCGGGCGGCCTGGGAGACGATCCGCAACCTCCGCGCGCTCGGCACGACGATCCTGCTCACGACCCACTACCTCGACGAGGCGGAGGCGCTGTGCGACCGCGTCGCCGTGATCCGCGCCGGCGAGATCGTGCGCGAGGGCTCCCCCTCCGAGCTCACGAGCGAGACGCCCGAGGCCGAGATCCGCTTCCGCCGCAACGGCGAGGACGTCGTCGAGCGGACGGCCGAGCCGACGCGCCGGCTGCGCGAGCTGATCGAGGAGGCAAACGGTGCCGAGCTCGAAGGCCTCGAGGTGCGCCGGCCCTCGCTCGAGGACGTCTACCTGGAGCTGACCGCCGAATGAGGCTCTTCACGCACGAGCTGAAGGTCGAGCAGCTGCTCTTCTGGCGCAGCAAGGAGGCCGCGATCTTCACCTTCTTCCTGCCCGTGATCTTCTTCCTGATCTTCGGGTCGATCTACGGAAACGACACGATCACGAAGGAGCACCTGCGCGCCGCGCCGTTCCTCGAGGCCGGGATGATCGGCTACGGCGTCGCCGCCACCTGCTTCGCCGGCCTGGCGATCTCGATCGTGATCCGGCGCGAGTCGGGCGTGCTCAAGCGCCTCCGCGCGACCCCGCTCCCGGCGACGACCTACGTGCTCGCCGTGCTCGCCTCGACGTTCCTCGTCTTCATCATCGAGGCGGTCCTGATCGTCGTGCTCGGGCGACTGCTCTTCTCGGTCGGCTTCCCCGACCGGATCTTCTCGCTGATCGTCGTGCTCGTCCTCGGCGCGGTGTCGTTCACCGCGATGGGACTCGGGATCACGGCGTTCGTCCGCTCGGCCGAGGGCTCGTCGGCGGTCGTGAACGCGGTCTACCTGCCGATGGCGATCATCTCGGGCACGTTCTTCTCGCCGAAGTCGTATCCCGAGTTCCTGCGGGTGATCGCCGACGTGCTGCCGCTCACGCACTACACCGAGCTCACCCGCGACGTGATGGTGCGCCACCAGCACCTCTGGTCGGACGGCTGGGCGATCGGCATCGTCGCGCTCTGGGGCCTGGTCGGCCTCGCGGGCGCGATGCGCGGCTTCCGCTGGCAGCCGCTCGAGTCGTAGCCGCCTTTACACGGTCTTTCCACGCATAGACGTTTCGCGATCTTGCGTTTCGGAAATCCGATCGACTACGATTGTGCGAAATGTCTCGTGATGGGACAGCGAAAGGAGCAGAGATGCAGGGCGATGCTGGCTTGCTGAAGATCCTGGTTGTTGCCAACGAGACGGTGGAAGGAGACGTCCTCCACGACACGCTCGTGCGCATTGCGCAGGGAGCGGAGTCGGTCGAGGCCGTCGTGGTGGCTCCGGCGCTCAACACCCGCCTGAAGACGTGGGTGTCGGACGAAGACGGTGCCCGGCGCGACGCGGAGCTC
Organism: uncultured Actinomycetes bacterium; assembly: GCA_903930195.1. GTDB lineage: Bacteria > Actinomycetota > Thermoleophilia > Gaiellales > Gaiellaceae > PALSA-600. The sequence continues at coordinate 2,394 of CAIYXH010000217.1, forward strand.
CGGCTCGCGAGCGCGGTCGCACAGCTCCGTGAGGAGGGCTTCGAGACGATCGGCCATGTGGGCGACTGCAACCCGCTCCAGGCGATCGATGACGCGCTCCGCGCCTTCGATGCCGACGAGATCGTGATCGCCACCCACCCGGAGGGTCGCTCGCACTGGCTCGAGCGTGACCTGATCCGGGATGCCCGCCGCCGGTACGACCAGCCGATCCGGCACGTCGTGGTCGAGAACCCCGTCCCGGCCATCCCCGCGTAAGGGGCGTCTGCTCTCTGTTTCGGGCTTCTGCGCCGCCACCCAGGCCGGGTGGTGGCGCCGGGCCCACTGCTCGTCGACCCAGCCGCGGGTCATGCCGTTGAGCGCATGGCGGGTCGACGGGAGGATCAGCGCGTAGACGAGGTGCCCGACGAAGAGCACGAACGAGACGTACATCAGCCAGTCGTGGACGAGGAGCGCGTTCGGCAGGCGGTAGCGTGTGTCGCGCTCACCGAGCCAGAGCGAGACGCCGCTCACGGCGAACAGCAGGGCGAAGGCCGCCGTCGCGATCGTGTTCAGCTTCTGGCCGCGGTTCATCCGCGTCTCGGTGGAGAGGTAGTCGACCTCATGCGCGGCGTCGCGCAGCTCGCGGCGGTCGCCGACGCAGAAGAGCACGATCAGCGCCGTCCCCCAGCCGAGGGCGGTGTAGAGGTGGATCTCCTTCAGCACCGGCCGCCGCCCGACGAGCTGCGCCAGCGCCGGGAGATAGAGACAGAGCCCCGAGCCGAGCAGGATGCAGAAGGCCGTGGCGTGGACCCAGTGGACGGCGCGCGCGGTGCGCCCCCAGCGGACGATCCGGGGCCGGTCAGGCGCTGGAGTAGCCATTCGAGCGGCCGACCCAGGCGTCCTGGTCGTAGCCGAGGTTCTCCCAGTAGCCGGTGGGCTGGTGGTCGAGGAACTCCATGCGGGTGAGCCACTTGACGCCCTTGTACCCATACATCTCGGGCAGCACGACCCGGGCCGGCGACCCGTGCGGGCGCGAGAGCGGCGTGCCGTCCATCTCGAGGCCGACCATCGCGTCGTGCAGGCGCAGCTGCTCGAGCGTGAGCGAGTCGTCATAGGGCACCTCGAGCGAGACGAAGCGGACCGCCTTCGCCGTGGGCAGCGGCTCGACGAGATCGAACAGGTGGCTGAAGCGGACACCGCTCCAGCGGACGTTGTGCACCGTCCAGCCGGTGACGCAGTGGAACGTCGAGGTCTGGTGGGCGCGCGGGAGCGCCTGGAGGTCGGCGTAGCTCAGGCTCTGCGGGTTGCGGACAAGGCCGTCGATCTCGAGCCGCCAGCTCGACGCGTCGAACTCGGGCATCGAGCCGGAGATCGTGTAGATCCGCCAGCCGCTGACCGGCAGGAGGTTCGCGAAGATCTCGGAGACGGACGCGGTGATCGGTGAGGCGACACCGCTGACCTTCGACGCCCAGGCGAACGACGAGAGTCCCCCGGCGAGCAGGAGCAGGAATGCCCGCCGCCCGAGTGGCCGCGCCTGCGCTGCTCGGTCGGTCACACGTCCAAGGTAGCCCGCCTCCCGCTGCGGCTGCCGATTCGTGACGTCACCGCCGAGTTGCTGCGAAGGAGGTACCTGACGTCTACCCTGTCTCCGTCGGGCGCGAACGTTGGCGTCCGTTCCCATTTGCGCCAAGCCGAGGAGCCCCAGAGATGACTGACGTCGCCGTTCGCGAGCAGACCACCGACTACAAGGTCGCCGACCTCTCCCTCGCCGCCTTCGGGCGCAAGGAGATCGGGATCGCCGAGCACGAGATGCCCGGCCTGATGTCGCTGCGCCGCGAGTACGGCGCCGAGCAGCCCCTCCGCGGCGCGCGGATCACGGGCTCGCTGCACATGACGATCCAGACGGCGGTGCTGATCGAGACCCTCGTCGCGCTCGGCGCTGACGTGCGCTGGGCCTCCTGCAACATCTTCTCCACCCAGGATCACGCGGCAGCCGCGATCGCGGTCGGCCCCGACGGGACGCCCGACGATCCGCAGGGCATCCCGGTCTTCGCCTGGAAGGGCGAGACGCTCGAGGAGTACTGGTGGTGCACGGAGCAGGCGCTGACGTGGCCCGACGGCGGGCCGAACATGCTGCTCGACGACGGCGGCGACGCGACGCTCCTCGTCCACAAGGGCAAGGAGTTCGAGCTGGCCGGCGCGGTGCCCGACCCGGCAACCGCGGACTCCGAGGAGTTCGAGATCGTCCTCCAGCTGCTCCAGCGCTCGCTCGCAGAGGACCCGCAGAAGTGGACGCGCGTCGCGGACGAGATCAAGGGCGTCACCGAGGAGACGACGACCGGCGTGCATCGCCTCTACCAGATGGCCGAGCAGGGCACGCTGCTCTTCCCGGCGATCAACGTGAACGACTCCGTCACGAAGAGCAAATTCGACAACCTCTACGGCTGCCGCCACTCGCTCGTCGACGGCATCAACCGCGCCGTCGACCTGATGCTCTCCGGGAAGCTCTGCGTCGTCTGCGGCTACGGCGACGTCGGCAAGGGCTCCGCCGCCTCGCTCCGCGCCCAGGGTGCACGCGTCGCGATCACCGAGATCGACCCGATCTGCGCGCTGCAGGCGCTGATGGAGGGCTACGAGGTCGTCCGGCTCGAGGACGTGGTCGAGCTCGCCGACGTCGTGATCACGACCACCGGCAACAAGAGCATCGTCACCGCCGACCACATGAAGCGGATGAAGCACAACGCGGTCGTCGGCAACATCGGCCACTTCGACAACGAGATCGACATGGCCGAGCTCGCCAAGATCGACGGGATCGAGCGCGTCAACATCAAGCCGCAGGTCGACCAGTGGGTCTTCCCGGACGGCCACGCAGTGATCGTCCTCTCCGAGGGCCGGCTGCTGAACCTCGGCAACGCGACGGGCCACCCGAGCTTCGTGATGAGCACCTCGTTCTCGAACCAGACGATCGCACAGATCGAGCTCTTCACCCGCACCGACGCCTATCCGATCGGCGTCCACGTCCTCCCGAAGTCGCTCGACGAGAAGGTCGCCCGCCTGCACGTGGAGGCACTCGGCGCCAAGCTCACCGAGCTGACCGACGAGCAGGCTGCCTACCTCGGCGTGCCGGCCGAGGGGCCGTACAAGCCGGATCACTACCGCTACTAGGACGCGCGATGCGACGCGCTCACGCGCGTGCGCATCCGTAGTCATTACGGACGAACGAGTAGGCTCTGCACCGGATGCGGCGACTGATTGTCCTTGCCCTTTGTGCCGGCGGCGTGCTTGTCGGCTCTGCAGACGCGCGCGAAAGCATCATCGGGGGTTCGGCGATTCCGATCGCCCAGGCTCCCTGGACTGCCTACATCTACGAGACCGACGGCAGCAGTGCGTACAGCTGTAGCGGTGTGATCCTCGACACCACGCATGTGCTTACCGCCGGGCACTGCGCGTTCGATCTGAACGACGCGCCGACGGCTCCCGCGGCGCTCACGGTCTATGCCGGCATCTCCGAGGCGCAGGGCCAGCTTGGGGCCGGCGGCGATACCGCCTGGCAGATGTCGTCCGTCGCGGCGATTCGCGTGCATCCCGGGTACGTCGCGTCGGAGAACTGGAATCCCGACGACGTCGCGGTGCTCACGCTCAGCACCGCGCTGACACTCGGCGGCTCCGTCCAGGCCGTCACGCTCCCCGCCCCCGGCTCGGCGTATCCCGCGGGCGCCTCCGTGGTCGACGCGGGCTTCGGCTACGACTCGCCGGGCACGTCGGACGGCGTCCTGCACGAGCTCACGCTGACCGTCGATGCGTTCGGCGACTGCGGCGGCCTGAACCAGGCCGTCCCGGACTATGACGCCACCTCGCTCTGCGCCTCGTCTCCCGCCGGCGCGACCTGCAGCGGCGACAGCGGCAGCGGGCTCGTGACGTCCACGGGAACGCTGGTGGCGATCGTGCAGGCAGGCCCCGCGGGATGCCCGGCCGGCTCCCACACGATCTTCGGCTACGTCGCGGCGCCCGAAATCCTCGACTTCATCCTGGGGAACAACGCTCCTCCGACCGCTCCGCGCGAGCTCAACGGCGACTACGCGTCGATCGCCTGGCTCTCGTCCGTCCTCGAAGTCGGAGTGACGTTGAGCTGCGACCCGGGCACGATGTCGGGCTCGCCGACCTACGCGTACACCTTCACGAACGCGACGGCGGGGCAGGTGCTCCAGCAGGGCACGAGCTCGTCGTACGTCACGACGAAGGCCGTCGAGGGACAGAAGGTCAGTTGCGCGGCACTCGCGACGAACCCGGACGGCACGACGCTCGAACCGTCCGGCGTGACCCCGGTGATCAAGGCGGCGACCGTCCCGGTCGTGATCACGCCGGGAGCCAAGGCACACTCGACCGCGAAGCCCAAGGTCAAGAAGGTGACGACCGCCAAGCCGGCGACCCCGAAGAGCACGCTGCCGAAGTCGAAGTCGTCGGGTACGAGCGCATCGGGTTCGTCAACGACGTCGACGTCGACGTCGTTCACCGCCGCCGCGACCGCCGGCTACCTCGGCGAGCTGACCGAGCTGCACTCCAAGAAGACCGCCGTCGAGTGCCTCACCGCTGCCCAGCTCACGAAGCTCGCGGGTGCTGCCGCCGGCCCGAAGCCACTCGGGTACGCCACAGCCCATGGCAAGACCGTCTACGCGAGCGCCGCCTCCGTCTGCAAGCCGCTCGCGGTCCTCAACCCGAACGGGAAGACGCTGACCAACGCATCGCTCGAGGCGCTCGTTGTCCTCGCCCGCGAGTACGGAACCATCCTCGGCCTGCGCACCGGCGCGGCGGTCGAGTGCTACGCCGCGAAGGCGACGTTCAAGTGGGTCAGGCGCGGGACGTTCGGCGCTGCCGTCGACACCCGTGCGAAGGCGTATCTGCTCGACAACAAGCACCAGCCGGCCGCGTACGCGCTCGCCCCCAGCTGCGCGCTCTAGCCCCGCGTGCGGCGCGAGTGCCCGCCTAGACTCAGGCGAGCGCCCCCGTAGCTCAGTGGATAGAGCAGCGGTTTCCTAAACCGCGTGCACAAGTTCGATTCTTGTCGGGGGCATGATGTGGAAGCCAGCCTCCGAGCGCGCCGCGAGACTCGTGCTGGTGCCCCTGGGCACGCCTCCAGCATGTTCCATCTACAGCGCGTCTACCACGCGGATCAGCCATGGAGTCGAACAAAGAACTGCGGTAGCTCGTCTTCTCACGCGGTGCTGCGTCTCTGGGGAGTCTTCTTGCAATCCTTTGCGCCCCGCCAAGCAACCTATGAGTCAATCCGCATCCGGTCCTACCCTTACAGCGCGATGACCGACTCTGAGACAACGCCATGATCGAACGTCGCTTCCAGGAGGGCTTTGTGGCGAGGCGGGCGTCGCGCGAGAAGCAGATCCAGCAGCACTACCGGCCGGTCATCAGCGTCCACAAGTGGTTCGCCCGCCGGCTCGCGGCTCTACCGGACGAGCGTCTCGCTGCGCAGTGGATCCGTCCCGACAACGTCGGGGATGACGAGCGCGCTCGCGCTCGCCGACACCGCTCTCCAGTCGGCGAGCTGGACGCAGTCGACGTCAACACCGGGCGCACCCGCGACCTACACCTTCGCCTACACGACGACGACGGGCGCGACCTTCACCTCCGTCGTCGCGACGCTGCCGCCCGGCGCCACGGGGACACCGACCCTCGGGCCGGTGACCTCGACGTTCTCCCAGCTCCCGGCGAACGGGACCTTGACGCTCGACGGGAACCTGCTGACGTACGCGTTTGCCCCGACCTACGTCAACCCCGGGTCGGTGGATACGTTCGAGGTCGACGGTCTCGTCAACACGACAGGCGCGGCACCCGGGACGGTCGAGCTCGCGACGATCCAGGCATCGGGCCCGGTCGACGCAGGCGTCGGCACCGTCGGCTCGAGTCTCGGCGCGACGGGCGGCGATCAGAGCCCGACCACGACCACAGCCACGACGACCGCCGCAACGACGACCACCACCACGGCCGCGACCACGACCACGACCACGACCCTCTCGGCGGTTGCACCCGAGGCGCCGACCGACGTCTCTGCGATTGCCGGGAGCGGCGCCGCGACCGTGACCTTCACCCCGCCCGCGGACGACAACGGCAGCGCGGTCACCGGCTACACCGTCACGGCCTTCCCCGGCGGGAAGACGGCGACAGGATCGTCCGCGCCGATCACCGTCACCGGCCTCACGGACGGGGTCTCGTACACCTTCACGGTCACCGCGACCTCGGCTGCCGGGACGAGCGACCCCTCGGCGGCGTCGGACCCGGTCACGCCGGGCTCTGCCGTGCACCACTTCGGGATCTCCAACCCGAGCGGCATCGTGCTCGCCGGACAGCCGTTCACCGTCACCGTCACCGTCACCGCATACGCGAACAGCGGCGGCACGCTGATCGCCGACGGCTTCTCCGGCTCGGTGAGCCTCGACGATGCGAACGGCGTCGTCTCGACGACGGTCGCCGTCGTCAACGGGGTCGGGGTCGCCACCCTCACGATCCTCAACCCCGCGAGGGCCGACCGTCTCGTGATCACCGACGCCTCCTCGCACCAGGCACAGACCTCGGCCTTCAAGGTCGTCGGGCCGGTGACGCGCTACGGCTTCAGCGGCGTCCCGACCGGGACCGTTCCCGTCGGCCAGCCGTTCAGCTTCACCGTCTACGCCTATGACGCCGTCGGCGATGTGGCAACCGGGTTCAACGGCACCGCGGCCATGAACGACAAGGCCGCTGCGCTGAGCAACGACACCGCGAGCTTCACCCGCGGCACCGCGACCTACCAGACGACCGTCACCCAGCCGGAGCACGGCGAGCAGATCACTGTGGACGACGGGACGAATCCGTCGTTCACCAACCCGCCGAGCTTCAACGTGATCGGCCCCGTCACCCACTACGGCTTCAGCGGCGTCCCCACGGCATCCGTTCCGGTCGGCCAGACGCTCGGCTTCACGGTCTACGCCTACGACGCGGTCGGCGACGTCGCCACCGGGTTCAACGGCACCGCGGCCATGAGCGACCGCGCAGGGGCGCTCGACACCACCACCGCCAGCTTCACCCATGGCATCGCGGCGTACCAAACCACCGTCACGCAGCCCGTGCGCGGCGAGCAGATCACGGTCAGCGATGGGAGCGACCCGGCGGCGACAACGCCCGCGACCTTCAACGTCGTCGGCCCCGTCGATCACTATGCCGTCCAGATCTCGGGCACGACGCTGAGCGTCGGCCAATCGTTCACGGTGACGGTGACGGCGATCGACGCCGCAGGGAACACCGCGACCGGGTTCGCCGGCTCCCTGACGCTGACGGATGCAACCGGGGCGCTCACAGGCCCGACCCTGAGCTTCACCCGCGGAACGGCGACCGGCACGTTCAGCGTCGGCGCGGCGATCGCCGCCGACACGATCAGCGCCGACGCCGGCGCCGCGCGCGGCGCCTCGACCGCGTTCCGCGTCAAGTAAGCGGCGACGTTTTCGCGACCGCGTGAGGCGGGTAGCCCTTTCGGCAGAACGACCGAAAGGAGCACCTGATGCTGTTGCTCGTCATCCTCGCGCTGTTCACGCTCGTCGCGTTCGGCGTCGGCTTCACCGTCCACTGGCTCTTCGCCGTCGCGGTGATCTGCGCGCTGCTGTGGGTCATCTCGATGTTCATGGGCGGGATGGGCGGCCGCAACCGCGGAGCGTGGTGGTAGCGATGCCGCCTCGTGGCGTGAAGAAGGGCACCAAGCGCGCACGCCAGTACGCGCACGTGAAGCAGAGCGAGCTCGACCAGGGCCGCTCCGAGTCGAAGGCCGAGGAGATCGCCGCGCGCACCGTCAACAAGGAGCGGGCGCGCCACGGCGAGGCGAAGACCTCGTCACGCCTCTCGCGCACGGACATCTCGTCGAGCCGCCGCGGCGGCCTTCGCTCGGGCACCGGTCGACCCAAGGGGCGCACGTTCGCGCAGCTCTACAACGAGGCGCGGACACTCGGGATCGACGGCCGCTCGAGCATGCGCAAGGCCGAGCTCGAACGCGCAGTCGACCGCAAGAAGAAGTAGCCATCCCGATCGGCACGCGTCCGGTCTCTCGGCTTGAGAGACTGGCCGCGTGTCGATCACGTGGCTCGACAAGGCCGAGGTCAACGCCTCGTACTACAACGCCGTCGGCGGGGTCGTCTACTTCGGCACCGAGGCGATGGGGTCGCTGTACCTCGACGCCGTTGCGCAGCTCGTCGCCCGGCATGCGGCCACGCAGAAACGCGAGCGGCTGCGGATCGTCGAGGTGGGCGCAAACGACTGCGCCTTCGCCACCGGGCTGCTCGACCGCCTCGAGCGGCTCGCCGCGGACGGCTGGGTCGAGCTCGAGCGGATCGACTACCTCGCGGTCGAGTTCGCGCGAGGCTCGCTCGAAGCCGCCGTGACGCGCCATGCCGGCGCCTTCGACACCGTCCGTACCGGCCCACCTGCCGACCCGGCCGCAGACCTCGAGCGGCCGCAGCTCGTCGGCCTGCTCGCGCGGGAGCGGCCATTCCCGATCACGCTGACGCTGGCGCACGCGGACGCCGTGCGCTTCGCCGACCGGACGAGCGAGCAGTTCGACGTGGCGATCGCGAACGAGCTCCTCGACGACCTCCCGGCGCAGGTCCACTACACCGACGCGGCGGGCACGTCGTTCGCGCTGACCCCGTACGCCGGACGCGAGGGCGCGCTCTGGCGCATTCGCGTCGACACCGAGGCGGCACCGCCGCCGGTCGCGATGCCCGCCGACACGATCACCGCCCACTCCGACGAGTCGGTACGGGTCGCCGCCGGCCTCGCACGCGCCCTCGCGCCGGGCGGCCTGCTGCTGGCACACGACTACGGCTACCCCGAGGCCACCGCGCCGGCGGCGCAGTACCGCCGCCCGCAGAAGGGCCTCCCCGACTTCGCGCGCTTCGACGACGCGGCTACCGACCTGCCCCTCGCCGCCTTCCGCGTCTACGGCAACGCACCGCTCCGCGTCGTGCAAATCACGACGGACGTCAACTTCGCCGAGCTGGCCGAGACGCTGAAGCCCACCGGTGACGTCACGATCCTCGCCCACGGGAGCGGGATCGCCTACGGCCCGAACGGGCGGCCGGTCGTCCGCGGTGACGGCGTCTTCCTCAGCGAGCTCGGCCTCCTCCGGCGCGACGAGGACGTCGGTGCGTTGCTCGGGCTCCTGCACCGCAAGCAGCGCGGGCTGCGCGAGCGCTACCTCGCGGCGTACGCGCAGGGAACGCCGAGCCTCTTCTGGGACCTGGTCTACGTGAAGCACGCATGAGAGCGGCCGGGCTCGCGCTCGTCGGGGTCGTCGGCGGCTTCGCCGTGCTGCTCGTCTGGCTATGGGTGCACAACCACAACCTCGAGGGCATCGACACGACCGCCACGCTCGTGACCAGGATCGCGGCGCTCGCGGGCCTCCTCGGTGCCTACCTTGCGCTCGTGCAGGTGGTGCTGCTGGCCCGGCTGCCGGTACTCGAGCGCATCGCGGGCTTCGACCGTCTCACCGTCTGGCACCGCTGGAATGGCCACATCTGCCTCGACCTCGTTCTCGTTCATGTCGTGCTCTCGGTCTGGGGGTACGCGAGCGGCTCGCACCGCTCGATCGGCTACGAGCTCTGGGGCATGCTCGGCCGGCACTTCCTGCCGGGGATGGTGACGGCGACAATCGGGCTCGTGCTCCTCATCGCGGTCGCCGCGAGCTCCGTGGTGGTCGTGCGGCGGCGCCTCCCGTACGAGGCCTGGTACGCGGTCCACCTCACCGCCTACGCCGCGATCGCACTCGCCTGGTTCCACGAGATCCCGACCGGCGGCGACCTGAACCCGGACAACCTCGCGGGACCTCCGAGCGCCCTCGGGATCCCCGGCGCCCCGGTGCACTGGCCGGCCGATCTCTGGCGCGGCCTCTTCCTCGCAGCGATCGCCGTCCTCGCCTTCCGCATCTTCTGGCCGCTCGTGCAGGCGCTCCGGTTCGACCTGCACGTCGTCGCGGTCGAGCCGGAGGGGCTGGATGCAACCACCGTGACGATCGGCGGGCGCAGGCTCGAGCGGCTGCACGCGCAGCCCGGGCAGTTCTTCATCTGGCGCTTCCTCGCGCCTGAGCTCTGGTGGACGGCCCATCCGTTCTCGCTCTCGGCCGCTCCCGGGTCGGACGCGCTCCGCCTCACCGCACGGGCCGTCGGGCCGCACACGCGTGCCCTGCGGACGCTCCCGGTGGGAACACGCGTCATCGCCGAGGGCCCGCTCGGCGCCTTCACGGAGTCGGCCCGCCACGGCGACAAGGTGCTGCTCGTCGCCGGCGGGATCGGCATCACCCCGATCCGCGCCCTCGCAGAGCGGATGACCGGCGACCTCGTCGTGATCCACCGCATCCTCGCGGCGGACGACGCGGTCTTTGCCGACGAGCTCGAGGCGCTCTCCGCGGAGCGCGGCTTCCCGTTGCACTACGTCGTCGGCGACCACTCGGAGCCGGGCGGAGCAGAGCTCCTCTCGCCCGAGCACCTCCGTCGGCTCGTGCCCGACGTTGCCGAGCGTGACGTCTTCGTCTGCGGGCCGCCGGCGATGGTCGAGGCGATCGCGCCGCGGCTCCGGGCGGCCGGCGTCACCCGCCGGAGGCTTCACCGCGAGCGATTTGCCCTCTGACCGGCCACCAAACAGTCACATTGTGACTACTTGCAAGGGCTAGACACCCGTTTGAGCAGCGTTTAGAGTGCGCCCGATGACACGGAGAACACTCCGGGTATGGGTCGCCGGGGCAGTGGTTGTGGCCCTTGCGGTGACGGCGCCGATCGCTCTCGGAGCGCATAGCCGAGCGGCAGCAGCCGCCAAGGTTGCGCGGCCGGGAGACGTGGCGTCCGGGAAGAAGGTGTTCGTGACGTTCTGCGGCCGTTGTCACGTGATGCAAGCGGCCGGGACACACGGGACGATCGGTCCCAACCTCGACCAGGACAAGGTCACGTACAGCCGGGTCGTCACGGCGATCGAAGAGGGTGTCGGCGGAATTCAAGCCGAGTATCTCCTGCAAGGAGTGACGTTCTCCCAGGTCTACGACGTCGCGAAATTCGTCGTTGCAGCGCGGCAGTAACGAGCTGCTCGACAATCCTCACATAGAACGTCCCTTGCCCTGTCGGCGAGGCTGCTTTATGCGTATAGTCGGTTTCGAGTCCGAGATCGTTTGAACGGAGGTATGGCATGCTCAAGCTCAAGGTGGGACGCCGGGTCGGCGTCGGGATTGCGGTCCTGGCCTTTGCGGTAGCGTTCGCTGTTCCCGCTGCGTTCGGCCATCGTGCTGCGACTCAGAAGACGGCCGCGTCCAACCCCGGCGACACTACTGCCGGAAATACCGTGTTCCAGACGTACTTCTGCTACGCCTGCCACACGCTGCGCGACGCCGGATCGGTGGGCGAAGTCGGCCCGAATCTGGATCGCGTCAAGCCGCGTGTGAGCTACGCGATCGTCGTCGCGTCGGTGACGAATGGTCTCCCCGAGACCCCCGTCTACCCGACGAACATGGTGGCCTGGAACAACGTGCTCACAAAGGCGCAGATCCAGGATGTCGCGGCGTACGTCGCCTCGGTGGCCGGCAAGAAGGTCACCCCGTCGGCGACGACCACGTCGTAACCCGCACCACAGCTTCGAATGTTCTATGAGGGGCGGCTCCGGCCGCCCCTCAGTGTCTCGGTGGGGCGGCTCCGGCCGCCCCACCGAGTTTCCATGGGGCGGCTCGGGCCGCCCGCTCAATCCGTTCAGCTCCGCTAGCGTCTCCGGCGTGAGCTTCTTCTCGGACGGATCCGGCGGCCCGCTCGCAGTCGCGCCCGGCGTCTCCGCGTGGCCGGTGGACACCGACCACGCCACGCTCGCGGTGATCCGCCTCGAGCCGAGCAGCCTCAATCCCGAGCACCGGCACCCGAACGAGCAGCTCGGCGTGCTGATCGAGGGCTCGCTGACCTTCAGGGTCGCGGACGAGACCCGTGCGCTCCTCCCCGGAGCGATGTGGCGAATCCCGGGCGACGTGCCGCACGAGGTCGTCGCAGGGCCCGAGGGCGCCACGCTCGTCGAGGCGTTCGCGCCCGGCCGCAGCGACTGGGCCGACCGCCCGCGGGCCGCGGGAATCGCCTCGCCCCTCGGCGAGTGACGCCGGCGGGCCGGCGCGCATCCCTCGACCGCGCGAAGGGACGCCTCGACCGGCTCGCGCTCTACCCGACACCCGTCCGGACGAGCCGCGTCGCGATGCGCGTCACGCCCTGGCTCTACCGGCTCCCGTGGTTTCGCCGCTTCGACGGCTACGCCGCCTGGAACCTGATCCTGCTGCGCAGCGAGCCACGCGACGCGGCCGACGACGACCTCGTCACCCACGAGCTCTGCCACGTCTGGCAGATGCAGCACCGGCCCCTCGCGATGCCGCTCTCGTATCTCCGCTCGGGCTACGCCGCGAACGCCTACGAGGCAGAGGCGCGCGCGGCGGTCGCGGCTACGCGCTGACGGGCGGCACAGGCGCCGACGGCAGAAGCAGCCGGAAGGTCGTCCCCTCGCCGAGCACGCTCTCGACGGCGATCGAGGAGCCGTGCGCCTCGGCGATCGACTGCGAGATCACGAGCCCGAGGCCGGTGCCGGGGATCTGCTTGCTCTTCGCGGTCGTCGTGCGGAAGAAGCGGGTGAAGAGCAGCGGGATCTCGTCCTCGGCGATGCCGATGCCCGTGTCGCCGATCGCCAGCTCGACGCCGCCGCTTCGGACGCGGCCGCCGAGGGTGACCATGCCGCCCGAGGGCGTGAACTTGAGCGCGTTCGTCAGCAGGTTGTCGACGAGCTGCGCGAGCCGGGCGCGATCGGCGTACGCGACGAGCGGCTCGTCGACGTCGACCACGATCTCGACCTGCTTGGCCTCGGCGAAGGGACGCGCCGACTCGACCGCCTGGTTGATGACGGGCGAGATGTCGAGCTCCCGCCGGTCGATCTCGAGCCGGCCCGAGTCGACCCGGGCCAGGAAGAGGAGGTCGTTGACGAGGTCAGCGAGCCGCTCGACGTTGCGCTGCACCGTGACAAGGAACTGCGACTGCGTCTCGGTCAGCGTCCCCGTGTCCTCGAGGGCCATCTCCAGGTAGCCGATGATCGAGGTCAGCGGCGTGCGCAGCTCGTGCGAGACGAGCGCGATGAAGTCGTCCTTCATCTGGTCGAGCTCGACCAGGCGCTCGTTCTGGGCGCTCAGGGTCTGGGATGTCTCCGCGAGCGCCGTCGCCTGTTGGGCAGACTCGGCGGCCCGGGCCCGGGCCTCGGCGACGAGAGTCTGCACGGTGAAGCCGGCGATCGTCGCGACCACGATCTGGACGATCGTTCCGCGCCAGCCCGACGACGGATAGTCCGCCCCGGCAATCCAGATGAGCGGGACGACCTGTGCGAGCGTCAGCGCGACAACGCCGATGAACACCTCTGTCCGCGAGCCCGCGAGCGCCAACCAGAGCACCGAGAGCAGGAAGAGCCCCGCGAACCCGGAGCGCGCACCGCCGGTGCCGTCCCGGAGGACCGCGCAGAAGACGAGGTAGCCGATCGGTACGACAAGCGTCGTCCCCGGGATCCAGCGCCGCGCAAAGGCGAGCGCGACGAGCACGACGCCGATCGCGGCCCCGACGAGGATCTCCGTCCAGTCGCGATGGGCCGACGGAAGCCAGACGAGGCCGATCCCGACAGCGACGGCGACGGCGACGAACGCGACGAGGCGATCGACGAGCTCATGGGGCTTACGCCAGTGCGTCACGCGTGGAAGCCTACGTAACCCGTCCCGTAAACGAGAAAGCGCCCCATTCCGCATGTGGGGCGCTTTCTACTGGGGGGAGGTGCACCATTTTGGGGGAGGTGCTAGGCAGACTCTGCTGTACCTCGGTATGCCGGACGTGGTCCGAACGTATGAAAACGGTCGGAAGCGGGAGGACGGAAACCGGACGCTCCCCTCCAGCGAAGATGTCGGACATGCCCGAGACGATCTCGTTGTCCACCGGGGCGGAGCTCCGACTCTCGAACCCCGGACGCTCGCTCGCGGTCGTCTGCGTGAACGGCGGCCTGGCGCGGCCGGTGCCGGGCACCTGGAGCGCCTCGCTCGAGTGGCTCGTCGAGCGGCTGGCTCCGGCGTTCCCCGCGCTGACCTTCGGCGAGGTGCGCTATCGCGTGAAGACGTGGAAGGAGCTCGACAGCTGCATCGCCGACGGGCGAGCCGCCGTCGCGGCGGTCGCAGCCGAGCGGGTGCTGCTGCTCGGCTTCTCGATGGGCGGCGCCGTCGCGATCGCGAACGCTGCCGAGCCGAGCGTCGAGCGCGTGCTCGGGCTCGCCCCCTGGATCCCCGAGCGGATGCCGCTGACCACGCTCGCCGGTCGCCGCCTCGACGTGCTCCACGGCTCGCTCGACCGCTGGCTCCCGGGCATCCCCGGCGTCTCGCCGACGAGCTCGCGGCGCGGCTTCGAGCGGGCGCAGGCGCTGAGAGTGCCGGGGAGCTACACGCTCGTCCGCGGAGCCGTTCACGGCGTCGCGCTCCGCGGACGCCGCGGACTCGTCCCGCTACCGCGCGCCCACACCTGGCTGCGGCTCGTCGACGAGCAGCTCCGAGGGCTTTAGGAGAGACGCCGGCGGTCGAGCTGGCTCGCCGACGGCACCTGGACGTTTGAAACGAGGCGGAGCCGCTCGAGGCCGCGGATCACCCACCACGAGACGTCGACCTGGAAGCGGTGCAGGCCGTGGCGGGCTGAAGCCGGGAAGGCGTGATGGTTGTTGTGCCAGCCCTCGCCGAAGGTGAGGAGCGCCACGAACCGGTTGTTCCGCGACTCGTCGCGCGAGGGGTAGTCGCGGCTGCCGAACATGTGGCAGATCGAGTTCACGCTGAAGGTGGCGTGCTGGTAGAGGAAGATCCGCACGAGGCCGCCCCAGAGGAGGCCCTCGACGCCGCGCTCCGCTCCGCCGATCGCGTAGCCGAACGCGAACGGGATCCCGAGCGTCGCGACGACCCAGAGCAGGTAGAGCCGGTCGATCCAGCGGATCATCCGGTCCTCGTAGAGCTCCTTGCCGTAGAGCCTGCCCTGCTCCATCCCGAGGTTCGAGAACATCCAGCCGACGTGCGCGTGCACGAAGCCGCGAACGACGCCGAGAACACCGTCACCGTGGCCGTGGGGCGAATGCGGGTCGCCCTCCTTGTCCGAGAGCGCGTGATGCTTGCGGTGGTCCGTCACCCACTGGGTCAGCGGCCCCTGCATCGTCATGGAGCCGAGGATCGCCAGGGTTGCCTTGACGGCCGGGTGGGCGTCGAAGCCCTTGTGCGTGAAGTAGCGGTGGAACCCGATCGTCGTCCCGAGCCCGCAGACGACGTACATTCCAGCCATGATCGCCAGATCGCTCGAGTGGAAGGCCACGCCCCAGAGCAGACCCATCGCAGCGATCAGGCCGAACGGCGGGACGACGACGGCCACGAGGGTGACGATCTGGGAGATACGGCTCGTCCCGGTGCGGACGGTGCCGACGCGGGTCGGGGGGACGATGGCTTCGGACACGACGAACCACTATTCATACCTGGACGAAGAACGGTTGTGCGGATCGCAGTCGTAGGAGGAGGCATCGCCGGTCTCGGCGCAGCCCACATCCTCTCCCGCGCTCACGAGGTGACCGTCTTCGAGCGCGAGCAGAGCGCCGGCGGCCACGCGAACACGGTGCACTACGACGGCCTCGCGCTCGACACCGGCTTCCTCGTCCACAACGAGCGCACCTACCCGCTGCTCGGACGGCTCTTCACCGAACTCGGGGTCACGACCCAGGACGGGGAGATGTCGTTCTCGGTGAGCTGCAGCGAGTGCGGCCTCGAGTACAGCGGCCGCCGGCCGTTCGCCCAGCCGCGGAACGCCGTCAGCCCGCGCTTCCTCTCGCTCCTCTGGGAGATCGCCCGCTGGCTGCGCACTGCCGGCACCGCGCTCGACCGGGGCGACTTCGCGCACGCGTCGCTCGGAGACTTCCTCGACGCGAACGGCTACTCGCAGCGCTTCCGCTCGCACTTCCTCGTCCCGCTGACCGCGGCGCTCTGGTCAACGGCGCCCGGTCAGGCGCTCGACGTCCCTGCCGCCGCCACGATCGCGTTCTTCGAGAACCACGGCATGCTCGGCTTCGGCCGCTTCCGCTGGCGCACCGTGACCGGCGGGAGCCGCACGTACGTCGATGCGATCGGCGAGCGGCTCGGTGCGGGCCTTCGCACGGGCGAGCCGGCCCGGTCGATCAGCCGCGACGCGGACGGCATCACGATCCGCACGGCCGGGAGCGCCGGGGAGCGCTTCGACGCCGTCGTCGTCGCGACGCACGCCGACGAGGCGCTCGCGCTCCTCGAGGATCCGAGCGCCGCGGAGCGCTCGACCCTGGGCCGCTTCGGCTACTCGCTGAACGAGACGATCCTGCATACTGACACGTCGCTGCTCCCCCGCAGGATTAGCGCTCGCGCATCGTGGAACTACCGGACAGGCGACGACGGACGGGCGACCTTGACCTACTACCTCAACAAGCTGCAGCGGCTGGAGACGGACCGCGACTACTGCGTGACCCTCAACCAGGAGGTCGCGCCCGAGCACGTGCTCGAACGGTTCAGCTACACCCACCCGCTGTTCACGGTCGACACGCCCGCCGCGCAGGAGGCCCTGCGGCGGCTCTCGGGCGAGCGGCGCACGTTCTACGCAGGCGCCCACCTGGGGAACGGCTTCCACGAGGACGGCCTCGCCGCCGGCGTCGCCGCCGCACGAGCCCTCGGGGTGAACTGGTGAGGTCGGCGCTCTATCTCGGGACGCTGATGCACTCGCGCAGGACGCCGAAGCGGAACACGTTCCGCTATCCGGTCTCCTACTGGCTGCTCGACCTCGACGAGCTCCCGGAGCTCGAGCGACGCCTCCGGCCCGTGCGTGTGAACCGCCCCGGCCTCGTCTCGTTCCGCGACGCGGACCACTTCGACGGGAGTCCCGTGAAGGAGGCCGTGGTCCGGCTCGCCGACGATCCGGCGATCGTGCGCGTGCTGATGCTGACCCAGCTCCGGGTGCTCGGCTACGTCTTCAACCCAGTCAGCTTCTACTGGTGCTACGACGCGCAGGGCGCGCTCCGCTGCATGGTCGCCGAGCTCTCGAACACCTTCGGCGAGAGCCTGCCGGAGGTGCTGCGGGGTCCCGACCTCCACTACGCGCACGACAAGCGGCTGCACGTCTCGCCGTTCTTCGGGCTCGACCAGCGCTACCACTACGCCTTCTCTCAGCCCGGCGACGAGGTGCAGGCGCGGATCGACGTGATCGACCCGGATGGCAGCATGCCGCTCACCGCCGTCCTCCACGGCCGCCGGCGCGAGCTGACGAACGCGGCGCTCCTGCGGATGCTCGTCCGCTACCCGCTCCAGCCGCTGCAGGTGATCGCGCTGATCCACTGGCAGGCGCTGCGCCTGTGGCTCAAGCGCGTGCCTTTTCACCACAAGCCGCCCTTCGTTCCGGGCGAGGGCTCGGTGCGGCCGGAATGAGGACGACGCAGTGAGCGAAAATGCCCTCAACGCCGAGCCGCGCACCGCGCGTGTCCCCCTCCTCGACCGGATCACCGTCTCGATCCTCGACCGCGTCATGGCCGGGCTCGAAGGCGGCACCCTCGAGGTCGAGCTGCCCGACGGCACAGTCCGGTCGTACGGCGCCGGCCCTGCGGTACGCATGCGCATCGCCAGCCCGGCGCTCTTTCGCCGGATCGCGACGCGCGGCAAGGTCGGCCTCGGCGAGTCGTGGATGGCGGAGGAGTGGGACACCGACGACCTGGTCGGCCTCTTCGAGCTGCTGCTCCGGAACGCGAACGCGGCCGCCGACCGTCACGCCACCCTGCGCCGCATCGTCGCCGCGCGGCCCCGGCCGAATCGCCGCAACGGCCTCTTCGCCGCCCGGCGGCGCATCCAATACCACTACGACCTCGGCAACGAGCTGTTCGAGCTGATGCTCGACGAGACGATGACCTACTCCTGCGCGGTCTTCGCCTCGGCCGACGAGAGCCTCGCCGACGCCCAGCGGCGTAAGGTCCGGCAGATCTGCGAGAAGCTCGAGCTCGGCCCCGGCGACCGCGTGCTCGAGATCGGCTGCGGCTGGGGCAGCTTCGCGCTGATCGCGGCGGGTGAGTACGGCGCGCACGTCACCGGCCTCACGCTCTCCCGCGCGCAGGCGGCGCTCGCACGCGAGCGGATTGCCGCCGCAGGCCTCGAGGACCGCATCGAGATCCTCGAGGAGGACTACCGCCGCCACGAGGGCCGCTATACGAAGATCGCCTCGATCGAGATGCTCGAAGCGATCGGCGAGCGCGAGTTCCCGACCTACTTCGCGGCGATCGACCGCTTTCTCGAGCCCGGCGGCAGCGCCTGCGTGCAGACGATCCTGGTGCCGGACGAGCGCTGGGACCGGTACCGCACGAGCCCCGACTGGATCGAGCAGTACGTCTTCCCGGGCTGCCTGATCCCCTCACTCGGCGCGCTTGCGCAGGCAACAGCCCGCTCGTCCCGAATGATGATCCACGAGGTGGAAGAGATCGGCCCCGACTACCCAGAGACCCTTCGCCGCTGGCGCGTGTCGTTCACCGACCGTCTCGACGAGGTGCGCGCGCTCGGCTACGACCGGCGCTTCGTCCGCACCTGGAACTTCTACCTCGCCTTCTGCGAAGCGGCCTTCCGCCTGCGCGCTCTCCGCGATGTCCAGCTGACGCTGCGCCGGGCCTACGACGCGTGACGCGCCCGCCGCTGTACACCGTCTTCGAGCTGATCCGGTTCCGCGTCTGGTTCGCGCGCCTGCTGCGCGTGCAGTTCGAGCACCTCGAGCGCGTACCCGCCGAGGGCCCCGTGATCCTCGTCGCCAACCACGAGTCGCTGATCGACCCGTGGCTCCTCGGCCTCGTCACGCGGCGGCCCATCCGCTACATGGCGAAGGCGGAGCTCTGGAACGTGGCGCTCGTCGGGAAGGCGATGGAGGCCTTCGGCACGTTCCCGGTGACCCGCGGCACGGGCGACCGGCACGCCGTCGGCCGGGCCGGCGAGCTCCTCGCCGAGGGTCAGGTCATCGGGATCTTCCCCCAGGGCACCTGTCTGCCCTTTCGCGAGCGGCCCTGGCTCCGTGGAGCAGCGCGGCTCGCGCTGACGACCGGTGCGCCGATCGTGCCCGTCTGCATCGTCGGCAGCGAGCGGGCGCTGCGTCCCGGCAAGTTCCGGATCGGGCTTCCGCGCGTGCGGCTGATCGTCTGCGAGCCGCTCACGGTCGAGCTCGCGAAGCCGACCGTTGCGGCCGCGAAGGAGCTGACCGCACGTATCGAAGCGACGATCGAGGCAGCCCGGGCACCGTACGGGCCGCCCGACCACGCCTGGTATCCGGTCGGGACGACACGGGCGACGCGATGATCCACCACCGCTGGGTCGTCCTGCTCCTCGTCTGGGCCGGCGCGTCCGTGCTGCAGTGGTGCCTCTACGCGGTGCAGCGCCGCACGCGGGACGCGAGCACGGTCGACGTCGGCTGGGGCGTCTCCCTCGCCGCAGCGGCGATCTTCTGCGCTGCGGTCTCCCCCGGCGACGCGTCGCACCGGATCCTGATCGGCCTGCTGCCCGCGCTCGAGAGCCTGCGGCTCGCGCTGCTCGTCGTGCGACGCCTCGGCCACGGCGAGGACTCGCGCTACGCCGACCTGCGGACGCGCTGGGCGGCGAGGGGACGGGAGCAGGTGAGCTTCGCCGTCTTCTTCCAGGCCCAGGCCGCGATCATCCCGATCCTCTCGCTCCCGTTCGTGCTCGCTGCGTTCAACCACACCGGTCGGCTGGAGCCCGTCGAGTGGGCCGGCGCTGCGCTCTGGCTCGTCGCCGTCGTCTTCGAGACGCTCGCCGACCGGCAGCTCGCGCGCTTCCGCGCCGACCCGGCGAACAAGGGCAAGACGCTCCGGACGGGCCTCTGGGCAACCTCGCGCCACCCGAACTACTTCTTCCAGACCCTCACCTGGCTCGCCTACGGGCTGATCGCCGTTGCCGCGCCGTGGGGCTACCTCGGGTTCGTCGGCTACGTGCTGATTCTCGTCCTGGTCCTCTTCGTCTCGGGCATCCCGCCGATCGAGGAACGGGCGCTCCGCACCCGCGGCGAGGAGTTCGTCCGGTACCGCGAAACGACGAGTGCGTTCGTTCCGTGGTTTCCGAAGCGCGAACGCCGTATCCTGTAGCGCGTGGCGAACAAGGATCGGACCCCGAAGCCGCCCCAGCGCGTGCAGGCACCGCAGCGGCGCGACGGGAAGGGCAAGGCGAAGCAGCCGCCGAAGCTCGGCGGCGGCAACGGCAACCCGCTCGCCGGCGTGCCGATCTGGGGTTGGGGCGTCGGCGCGGTCGCCGTCGTCGCGATCGTCGTCGGGATCGTCCTCGGCACTGCAGGCAGCAGCTCGGCCGACGTCGCGGCCACGATGCGCGCCGCCGGCTGCACCTACCGTGACGTGCTGCCGAAGCCCGCGAAGAAGAGCCCGACGAACTACCACGCCGACGTGCCGAGCCTGGCCACGCCGACGAAGGGCCTTTGGAGCACCTCGCCCCCGTCGGGCGGCGCGCACTACGGCCTCTGGGCGGTCTGGGGCTTCTACCGCACGGCCGTCAACCCGCGGCAGGTCGTCCACACTGAGGAGCACGGCGCCGTCGTGATCTGGTGGGGGCCGAACGTGCCGTCGACGACCGTCGACCAGCTCGAGGACTTCTACAACCAGAAGCCCGACGGCGGCTTCGGGACCCCCTACGCCGGCCTCGGCAACAAGATCGCGCTGACCTCGTGGACGGGCAACACCAGCGAGTACTACCGCGTCGTCAACGGCAAGCGCTACTACGGGATCGGCCACATCGCGATCTGCTCGAGCTTCAACCAGAAGGCGTTCGCCACCTTCCGGTCGGCCTACGTCGGCAAGGGCCCGGAGGGCATCCCGCTCTCCGACGACGAGCCCGGCATGGGCCCTTCCTGAGCCGAGCTTGAGCTGACGCTCGAGGCGCGGATCCGCGGTCGCATCCGGGCGCTACGCGCCGCCGCGATCTCGCTTGCGCAGACGTCCGTCGCCGCGGGGGTCTCCTGGTGGATCGCGCACGACCTGCTCGGCCATCACAACGCCTTCTGGGCGCCGATCGCCGCGGTGCTCGCCCTCGGCCTCGCACCGGGCCGCGCGCGGCGGGCAATCGAGATGGTGATTGGCATCGCCCTCGGGATCGCGATCGGCGACCTCATCATCGGCGCGATCGGGACGGGCGCGATCCAGGTCGGGCTCGTCGTGCTGCTCGCGATGACGACCGCCGTGGTGCTGAGCGCGCGGCCGACGATCATCGCCCAGGCCGGGACCTCGGCCGTGCTCGTCGCGACGGTGCAGTCGGGAGGCGGCGGGCTCGTCCCGTCGCGGCTCGTCGACGCTCTCGTCGGCGGATCGGTGGGCATCGCGGTGCTGGTCATCGCGCCGCGCAACCCGCTCGTGCTCGCCCGCCACGCCGCCACCCCCGCCTTCCGCGGCGTCGCGAACGCGCTCGACGAGATCGCCGAGGCCCTCGGCAACCACGACCTGGACGCGATCACGACCTCGCTCGACCACGCGCGCAACCTCGACGGCCTCGTCGCGCGGTTGCGCGAATCGCTTGGGGTGGCGGGCGAGACGACCGTCCTCGCGCCGACGCGCTGGAACGAGCGCGGGCACGTCGGCCGCTACGTCGAGGCGAGCGCGCACCTCGAGCTCGCGGTGCGCAACATCCGGGTGCTCGCGCGCGCCGGCGTCCGCGCCGTCGAGCTCGAGCCGAGCATCCCGGCGGGCATCGTCGACTCGATCCGCGGCCTCGCGACCGCGGTGCGCGGCCTCGAGCACGAGCTCGACCACGGCGGGCGCCACCAGGAGATCCGCGACACCGTGCTCGCGGCAGCGAAGGGCGCGACCGATGCGTTCAGCGCCGAGTCGGGCTTCGCGGTCGACGTCCTGATCGGCCAGGTGCGCTCGATCGCCGCCGACCTGCTCCGCGCCGCAGGCGACGACCAGGCCACTGCCGTCGGCTCCGTGCGGGAGGCCGGTGGGGAGCGCGGCTCGACGCCGCGCCCCCCGGAGCCGAGCGGTCTGGAACTGGAGCTCGAGACCGAGATCTAGCCGGCGCCGGCTCCTGGAGCCCGCCTCAGCTTGTGGAGCCCGGGTATTCGCCGAGCGTGACCTTGACGGTCGAGGAGCCGCCCGACTGCAGCGTCACCTTCACGGTCACCGTCTGCCCGGGCTTGAGGCCGGCGAGGACGGTGCCGAGCGCGCTCGAGTCCGCCGTCGCCTTGCCGTTGACGGCGGTGATCAGCTCACCGGTCTTGAGCCCGGCCTTCGCGCCCGGCGTGCCGGCGGTGACGCCGGAGATGTAGACGCCGTTCTCCTGACCGGTGTCCGCCACGGCGACGCCGATGTAGGCGCGGTTCGAGCTGACGACCTTGCCGTGGTCGATGATCTGCTGCGCGTAGTTCTTGACGTCGTTGGACGGGATCGCGAAGCCGATGCCGGCTGCGGCGCCGCCCTCCTGCGCGTCGGTGGCGGCAAGCGTCGGGATGCCGATCACGTCGCCGTTGATGTCGACGAGCGCGCCGCCCGAGTTGCCGGGGTTGATCGCGGCGCTCGTCTGGATCGCCCGCGCGAGCGTGAAGCCGTTGCCCTCGGACTCGTCGCGGTTGAGCGCGCTGACGATGCCCTCGGTGAAGCTCGACTGGAGCCCGAGCGGGTTCCCGAGCGCCATCGCGAGGTCGCCGACCTCGAGCTTGCTCGAGTCGGCGAACGTCGCGGGCTTGAGGTTCCCGCCCGAGACCTTGATCACGGCGATGTCGTCGCCCGCGAACGTGCCGACGAGCGTGCCCTTGAGCTGCTTGCCGCTCGCGGTCGTGACGGTGAACGTCTTCGCGGTGCCGACGACGTGGTCGTTCGTGACGATGTCGCCCTTCGAGTCGAAGACGATGCCCGACCCGAGATCGCTAGCCGTCTCGATCTGGACGACGGACGGCGAGACGTTCTTGAAGACGCTGACGAAGGCGTTCTGGAGATCGGTTCCGGTCGAGGCGGTGGCCTTCGACACGGACGTGGCCGCGCTCGTGGCAGCGGCTGCGGAGGCATCCGACGAGGCGTGGCTCTTCGACGCCGTGGTGAAGCCGACGAGTGCCGCCACGAGGGCGGAGCCGGCCACGATTGCAAGGGGAAGCTTGAGACGAATCATGTCTCAGTTCTAGCCCGTTCGGGCAACCCGAAACCTAAGAATCCGCGAAGGAATGAGGCGCGGGGAGACTAGACGGTGGCGGAAACGATGAACGGCTTCACCGTCGGCGCGCTCGTTCCGCCTGCGCGCTCCACCGTCACGGCGACGATCGAGCCGCGGGGAACCGCGTGGGCCAGATGGACGACGGTCGTGTCGCCGCCGCTCGCGAAGGTACCGGCCGGCGTCGCGGCCGCGCCCTTGATCACCCAGGCCTCGTACGTCTTGCCCGTCGGCGCGGAGGCGAGATCGGCGACGACGAGCGTCCCCGAGCCTTGGCCGTCGACGACGACCGAGCCCTTCGCGCCCGAGAGCGTCGCCGTCTCGGGCGCCGCGGAGGCGTGGCCGAGCCGGTCGTGCAGCGAGACGTTCCACGCGGCGAGGCCGACCACAGCGCAGGCGGCGACCGCAGCCACTGCCGCGACCGGACGGGCCCAGCGCGGGCGCAATGGGACGACATTCGACCGCTCGGCCTTCGCCGCGTCGAGGATTCGGCTGCGGAGGGCAGGCGGCGGCGAGACCGCGGGCGCGGCGTAGGCGAGCGCCGTCGAGACGTCCGAGAGGAGCGCAAGCTCCTCCTGGCACTGCTCGCAGCGCGCCAAGTGCGCCTCGTACGCCTCGCTCTCTTCGCGGTCGAGCGCGTCGAGGGCGTAGGCCGGGGTCAAGTCGTGGAGGGCGTCGACGTCCATGCCTCCCCTTCCAGAATTTCGCGTAGGCGGGCGAGTCCGCTGAACATGCGGCTCTTGATCGTGCCAAGCGGCTCTCCGAGACGCTCGGCGACTTCGGACTGGGTGAAGCCACCGTAGTAGGCCAGCTCGATCGCCTCGCGCTCGCGCTCCGGCAGCTGCACGAGCGCCGACTGGACGCGCTGGCGCTTGAGGCTCAACCAGGCCATGTCCTCGGCGGAGCTTGCGATGCCGGCCACGGCGTCGTCGTCCGGGAGCACGTCGGCGCGGCGGCGCTCTTCGCGGCGCACCAGGTCGACGGCGCGGCGATGGACGAGGGTGAGGATCCAGGTGCTCGCCTTGGCTCGCTCGGGGGTGAAGCGCGCGGCCCCCCGCCAGACCGCGAGGAACGCCTCCTGCACTGCATCTTCGGCGAGCGACTCGTCGCGTAGGACCCGCAAAGCGAGGCCGTAGGCCGCACGGCCGTAGCGGTCGTAGAGCTCGGCGAGGGCGATCTCATCCGACCTGGCCGTGAGGGCCACGACCGCTTCGTCGGAGAGATGAGCCAGATCGCGCGTGGGCATCACGGGTGTCCGCCGGGACCGGGATCCAAATGCGGACAAAGGCACGCTAACAGCCATCGTGCTGTATTCGTCCGAGACCCGCCGGCGGTTCATCAATTCCTTTCGAACCTCCTTTCGACCAGCTCGCGAACCGTTTGCACGGTAGGCGCGAATAGGGGCTGCTCGCACACAGCGGGCAGATCGTCAACAGGGAGGTTCTTCCAGATGAGCGGCACGACTCGTGCACAGTTTCTTTCCCGCGGTGCCAAGGGTGGCCTCGTCCTCGTCGCCGGCGGCTCGCTGCTCGCGATCGGCGACGGCGTCGCGCTCGGCGCCACGACCACGGACGCGGACATCGCGAAGCTGGCCGCCACGGCCGAGCTCCTCGCGATCGACTTCTACACGCAGGCAATCGCCTCGAAGAAGCTCAAGGGCGACGAGCTCTCGTACCTCGTCGGCGCCAAGGAGAACGAGGTCGCGCACTACGACGCCCTCAAGGGTGTCCTCAAGTCGGCGACCCCGACCGGCGTGAAGTTCACCTACCCGATGGGCTCGTTCGCGTCGCGCACGAGCATCGGCAAGCTCGGCGAGGCGCTGGAGACGGCGTTCGTCGGTGCCTACATGGGTGCGGTCACCGCGCTCAAGAGCAACGAGCTGAAGGGTGTCGCCGCCGAGATCGGCGCCTGCGAGTCGCGGCACCTGAGCGTGCTGACGAACATCGGCGAGGGCAGCATCGTCCCCGCGCCGAACTTCCCGAAGGTCCTCACGGCCGCACAGGCACTCGCCGCGGTCAAGCCCTTCCTGGCGTAGCGAACACGGGACGGGGGCCTCGCCCCCCAGATGGCATGAGCCAAGCTCGTGCCGGGCGAAGACCAGACGGGGCGGGCGGCAGACGACGGCGCCTGCCCCGCCGCGGTCCCCTAGCGCTTGACGACGAATGAGGCGGTCATGCCGAGGGCGCGATGGTTCGCGACGCTGCACCACAGCTGATACGTCCCGGGAACGAGCGTGAGCCTGAGATCGTAGTACTTGCCGGGTTGCACGATCGGCGTCTTGTAGAGGCGCCCGCCGGCCCGCTGAAGCCTGAGGTCGTGGGGATCCTCTCCGTAGTTCACGAGCTCGACGATCGCGGGGCCGGGCGCCACGCTTCGGCGTGACAGGGCGAAGGAGAACTCCTTCGCCGTGACCTGCAGCCGGCTCGGGGCAGGGAGCGCGTCGACGCTCCCGGTCACGGCGAGCGACATGCACACGGCTACGGCCCCGACGATGCGCCTCATCGGAGCAGCTGGTAGCGGCCGAACGTCGAGGCGCCGGGAATGATCTGGTTCGCGTCGGCGTCGAGCCACTGCTCGAGGACCGAGGCGTAGATCGCGCGATAGTCGGCTGTCGGCACGAGATTGCCACTGCCGTCGAGCCCGCCGGTGACGCCGGGGAACGAGGCGAGCTGCTGGCCGGCCAGGCGCGAGCCGATCAGGAACCCCACTCCGGCCGAGCCATGGTCCGTTCCCGCCGAGGCATTCTCGGCGGCGCGGCGTCCGAACTCCGACCAGACGTGCACGAGCACCCGGTCGGCGACGCCGCGCGCCTCGAGATCGCGCTGGAACGCGAGCAGCGTGTCGGAGGTGAGCTGCAGGCCGCTCGTGAAGGCGCTCGTCTGCGAGGCGTGCGTGTCGAAGCGCCCGGGAGAGGTCACCGTCGCGACGCGCATCGGCAGGCCCGAGGCGATCAGCGCCGCAAGGCCGGCCATCCGATGCGGGAACGGATCGCTCGACGTGGGATAGGCGACCGGCGTCTGCAGTCCGTACGCGAACGGGCCGAGCTCGCGCGCGAGATGGTGCGAGGCGAGTGCGGCCTCACCGACCGCGACGAGCCCGGCGTCGGACGACGAGATCTGCGCCGCGCCGATGTTCGCCGCCTCCTGAAAGATCGAGTCCTCGAGCGGATGGGCCGGCAGCCCCGGCGGGGCAAACGCGTAGCCGTCGATCGCCTGGAGCGTCGCGACCGGAACCGTCGTCGTCGCGAGCGACGGCTGGAGCACGGTGTCGAGCGAGAGGCCCTGCAGGGGATTGTCGGCAGTACCGACCGTGTCGAGGTAGCGCCCGAGCCACCCGGTACGGAGGCTCGCATCCGTGGCGCCGACCTCCCAGTAGTGCCGCGAGGTGAAGTGCGACTGGTCGGAGTGGTCGTACCCGATCGCCGGTACGACCGTGACCTTCCCCTCGTCGTGCAGGGTCGCCAGACCGTTCGCGGCCGGGTGCCAGCGCAGCCGAGCGTCCTCCGTGTACGCGCGCCCCGCGCTTTGGGGGACGGCCAGCGTGGGGCGCAGGGAGTAGTAGAGCGAGTCGCCCGCCGGAAAGAGCACCGAGAGCGCGTCGATCCCGCCCGCGAGGAAGATCGAGACGACCACGTTCTGCGACGCAGGCTGCGCCGCAGCCGCCTTCGCGATCCCGTCGTCGAACGCCCGGCCCGAGAGCGCGGAGCCGCCGTAGACCGCGAGCGCGACCCCGGCGGTGCGCGAGACGAAGTCGCGCCGCGTCATCCCCGTCCCGGCCGGGATCGGCATCCCCGGGTCGATCCCGGGAAGCCCCCGTCCTGCCTCGGCGACAGCGCGACGGAGGAGCTCGGTGCGGGTGCAGTCGTTGCAGCTCATGCGGTCTGAAGGTCGGGAGAGGTGGCGATCAAGCGGCGGATCGCTGTCTCGACGTCGGCAGGCGCGGCCTTGCGGGCGAGCTGCGCCTTGGCGAACGCCGCGAGGGAGCCCTGCGTCCGGGCCGAGACGGTCGGGAAGCCCCAGTACTGCAGCGAGCGCTGCACGAGCTCCCCCGGATCGGCCGGCGAGGACGGTGGCGAGCTCGCTCCCTGGACGAGCGCCGCGATGAACCAGCGGGCGCGGTAGGTCGCCGTGTCGAGCCAGCGGGTGTCGTCCCAGCCGGAGACGTCCGGGGGATAGAAGAGCTGCTGCCCGGCCGACTGGCCGAGCGTCCACCACACGGCGGTGTCGATCCAGCGGCCCCGCATCCGCAGCAGCCCCGCGTTGTAGACGACCGGCGGCTTCATCAGGCGCGCGCCTTCGTAGAGCTGCGGGTGCTGGAGGATCGCCTCGAGCACCGGCAGCACCTGCCGCCCGGCGTAGAGCGCCTGGAGCCCCTGAGCGGTGGTCTTGTCCATCGGGCCCGCGACGAAGTAGCTCCAGAGCTTCTGGACGAAGAACGACGGGTGCAGCGGATGGGCGAGACAGAGCCGGCACGAGTCCGTCCAGTCGAACGTCCCGGCCTGGCCGAAGATCGTCTTCGCGGTCGCATCGTGCCGGGTCGGGTCGTAGGTGAAGGCAGAGGGGACGCCTTGGGTGACGCTGCCCTTCCAGCCGGTGAGCGCCCGCGCCTGCTCGCGCACGTCCGTCTCCGTGTACGCCCCGCGATCAGCGCCGAGCGTGAAGAGCTCCATCATCTCCCGCCCGTAGTTCTCGTTGGGGTGACCCTTCACGTTCTGATTGCCGTTCAGCCAGACGAGCATCGCCGGATCGGTCGTCACGCCCTGGAGCAGGGTGGCGAAGGAGCCGAGGGCGTTCTGCCGGAAGAGCTGGTTCTGGTTGAGCATCAGCCCTTGCTGGCCGACGCCGAGGTTCGAGGTTGCGAACCAGTCGTGCCAGACGAGCGTCATCCGCTCGACGAGCGGAGTCGTGGAGCGCACCATCCGGTCGAGCCACCAGAGATGGTCGTGCCCTACGGCGTCCGCCGGTGCGAGCGGGAGGCCATTCTCGACGTGCGGGTCAGGCCCGAGGAGCTGCTCCGCGGCCGGCCGGGTGAACCAGCGCACCGCCCCCGTGACCCCCAGCTTCGCGAGGCGCTCGGCGTCACCCTCACGTGGGCCGAAGCCGGCGCGCCAGTAGAGACGCTCGGCCTGTTCCTTGCCAAACGGCCCTGCATACGCGGGCACGGCGCTCACGTGTCCATTAAACCACCTAATGCGCCGTCCGACAACCTGCGGGCGGGAAAGGTGAATGGACCGTAAATTCGGCGGCGACCGGGGGAAATCCCGTTCTACGATGACCGCTATGCGGATCTTCGCCGTCATCGTCGCAGCGCTCACCGTGGCCGTCCTCGCTTCGGTCGCCCGCGCCGAGAATCCCACCAAGGCCTACGCGGAGCGCGTGCTCAAAGCCTCGATGACGACGAAGTACAAGGCTGCGGCGCCCGGCCTGAAGATCACCAAGGTGACCTGCCCGGAGCCCAAGGCGATCGACGTGACCACGTTCACCTGCGTCGCGAGCTTCACCTATCTGAAGGAGAACGCGAAGGGGAGCTACACCGTCAAGGAGAAGATCTCCTCGAACGGCAAGGCCACCTGGACGGCGGCGATCCGCAACTTCACGGACACGCGCACCGGCAAGAAGATCACCTGCGGATGAGAACCAGGTTCGCGGCTGTCG
>CAIYXH010000218.1 GCA_903930195.1 uncultured Actinomycetes bacterium
CGGCGAGCCACATCGCGATCGGCAACGGATTCCACTTCGCCGTCGACGAAGAGGATATGGACCGCGTGAACGAGAGCGGCATCCACATCGACTTCATGATCGGCTCGCCCGAGCTCGATGTGTTCGGTGTGACCTCCGACGGCGAGCGCGTCCCCGTGCTCATCGGCGGAGACTGGAAGATTTGACGTTCGTCTCGGCCACGCCGCGCTTCCGATAGCGTCCTCGCCGGTGGACGGGTCACACGACGTACTGGTGATCGGCGCCGGCTGCGCAGGTATGCGCGCCGCCATCGAAGCCCACGATGCAGGCGCCGACGTCGGTGTCGTCTCGAAGCTCCATCCGACCCGGAGCCACTCCGGCGCGGCCGAGGGCGGGATCAACGCGGCGCTCGGCAACTCGGCGCCCGACAGCCCGGAGTCGCACGCCTACGACACGGTCACGGGCTCCGACTTCCTCGGCGACCAGGACGCGATCGAGATCTTCGCCCGCGAGGCGCCGAGCGACATCTACCAGCTCGAGAATTGGGGGGCGGTCTTCTCGCGCAACGACGAGGGCAAGCTCGCGCAGCGCCCGTTCGGCGCGGCCGGCTCGCCGCGGACGGTCTACGCCGCCGACATCACCGGCCACGTCTTGATCCAGGTGCTCTACGAGCAGCTCGTCAAGCGCGGGATCAAGGTCTACGAGGAGTACTACGCCTGGAAGCTCGTCGAGGACGGCGGCCGCTGCCGCGGCGTCATCGCCTGGGATCTCCTCCGCGGTGGCCTGAAGGCCGTCGCGGGCAGCTCGGTGATCCTCGCGCCCGGCGGCGTCGGGCGCGTCGACCGCGTGACGACGAACGCCTACGCCTGCACCGGCGACGGCACCGGCATGGCCCTGCGGCTCGGCGTGCCGCTCAAGGACATGGAGTTCATGCAATTCCACCCGACGACGCTCTACCCGACCGGGATCCTCCTCACCGAGGGCTGCCGCGGCGAGGGCGCCTACCTGCTGAACAAGGACGGGGAGCGCTTCATGGAGCGCTACGCGCCGAACGCGCTCGAGCTCGCCTCGCGCGACGTCGTCTCCCGTGCCGAGCAGCGCGAGATCGAGGCGGGACGCGGCGTCAACGGCAACGTGATGCTCGACATGCGCCACCTCGGTGCCGAGAAGATCATCTCCCGCCTGCCGGGCTCGCGCGAGCTGGCGATGACCTACGCCGGCGTCGATCCGATCTACGAGCCGGTGCCCGTTCGGCCGGGTGCCCACTACCACATGGGCGGCGTCTCGACCGACGTCGACGGCCGCACCGAGCTCGCCGGCCTCTACGCCGCGGGCGAGACCGCCTGCGTCTCCGTCCACGGCGCGAACCGCCTCGGCGGCAACTCGCTGATGGAGACGATCACCTTCGGGCGCCGCGCCGGCAACGCCGCCGCCGAGGAGGCCTACATCGCCGGCAGCCCCTCCGAGATCCCCGCCTCCGCCCTTGCCGACGCCGAGCGCGAGCTTGGCCGGCTGCTCGGCCGCTCGGGCGGCGAGCGGCCGTGGCAGATCCGTGAGGAGCTCGGCGAGTCGATGTTCCAGAGCTTCGGCGTCTTCCGCCGCGAGGAGCCGATGCGGCAGCAGCTCGAGACGATCGCGGCGCTGCGGGAGCGCTACGCGTCGGTCGTCGTCGAGGACAAGGGCGCCGTCTTCAACAGCGACCTGACCCAGGCGCTCGAGCTCGGCGCCTGCCTCGACGTCGCGGCCTGCATGCTCAAGGCCGGCGTCGAGCGGCGCGAGAGCCGTGGCGCCCACGCGCGCCCCGACGACTATCCGGAGCGCGACGACGAGAACTTCCTCAAGCACTCCGAGACGCGCCTCGTCGACGGTGAGATCGAGCTCGGCTGGACGCCGGTCACGATCACCCAGTGGCAGCCAGAGGCGCGGACGTACTGATGCGCCGGGCAGTCGTGCTCGCCCTCCCGGTCGTCGGCCTGCTCCTCGCGGGCTGTGGAGGCGGCGGCTCGTCGTCGACCACCACGGCCGCGACGACCACGACGGCTGCTGCGCTGCCGCCGGCGAAGGGCCCGGCCGCGACCACGCTCGCCAAGGCGGTGGCCGCGACGCGCGCGACGGGTTCGCAGCACGTCGCGCTCACCGGAGCCATCAGCTCCAAGAGCGTCGTCTTCGACGTGCGGGGGAGCGGCGGCTACGACGAGACGAAGAAGGCCGGGACGATGAACGTGAAGCTCGTCTCGCCATCGGGCTCGATCCCGATCCAGGAGATCTTCTCGGGCGACACGATCTGGCTCGCCTCGTCACTCCTTGCGACCGCGCTCTCGCCCGGAAAGTCCTGGCTCGAGCTGAACCTCGCCACCGATGGTGCGGCCCCCGGCTTCGACTTCAAGGCGCTCACGGGACAGACCCCCGGCGATGCCCTCTCCCTCCTCACCTACGCTTCGAGCGTGACGAGTCTCGGAACGGCGACGGTGGCGGGGAAGACGACGACGCACTACCGCGTCACGGTCGATCCTGCGAGAGTCGCGGCGGGCGATCCGAACGAGGCCGACACGCACGCCCGGTACACGGACGTCGAGGCCTGGGTCGGCGCGGACGGCACAGTCGCGCAGGTGCGGATGGTCTACACGGCGCGCCTCGATCCATCTCAGCCGGCGCTCGCGCACATCGAGCTGACGATGGGCCTCTCGGACGACGGCGTGGCCGTCTCGGCGACCCCGCCGCCCGCAGCGCAGGTCGACAGCGGCTCCTCGAGCCTCGGGACGACGACGACCGGATGAAGATGGCGCTGAAGATCTGGCGCTCCGACCCGGTGACGGCCGAGCGGGCGCTGCGCGAGTACGAGGTCGACGCGCCCGACGAGGCGACGCTCCTCGACGTCCTCGACCTGGTCAAGGAGAAGCAGGACGGCTCGCTCGCGTACCGCAAGAGCTGCCGGATGATGATCTGCGGCTCGTGCGGGATGAAGATGGACGGCGTCACCGTCCTCGCCTGCAAGGTGCGGATGCACGACATCGCCGCCGCGGGCAAGGTGCCCGTGATCTCGCCGATGGGGAACCTGCCTGTCGTCAAGGATCTCGTCGTCGACATGGATCCGTTCTGGTCGAAGTTCCGCGCGGTCGACCCGTACGTGCGCCCGGGCTACCTGGAGCCGCCGGCGGGCCGCGAGTACCGCATCCCCCGCGAGCGGATGGCGGCCGTCCACAAGGAGTCGCTCTGCATCAACTGCGGCGCCTGCGTCTCGGAGTGCAACGCGATGGAGGCCGACCCGGACTTCCTCGGCCCGCAGGCGCTCGCGAAGGCGATGCGCTTCGTCGGCGATCCGCGCGACGGCGCCAAGGTCGAGCGGCTCGAGGATCTCAACGGCAAGAACGGCATCTGGCAGTGCACCCGCTGCTACTTCTGCAACGAGCGCTGCCCGAAGGGCGTCGACCCGCGCGACGCGATCGCGAAGCTCGGTGCCGAGTCGATCAAGGAAGGCATCGACCGCGACATGGGCGCGAAGCACGCCAAGTGGTTCGTCACCTCGGCGAAGACCACCGGCTGGCTGCGTGAGACCGAGCTCGTCCCGAAGACCGTCGGCGTCGTCGCCTCGATCAAGCAGGCGCGCTTCGCCCTCGGGCTGGCACGTGCCGGCAAGGTGCCGCTGCCGTTCCCGCCGCACGTCGCAGCCGACGTCAAGGAGGCGCGGCGCCTGCACGACCTGCTCCACGAGCAGGATCGTCACGGCTACGCCGGCATCGTCCAGGGCGAGGCCGGGCTCGAGAAGCTCCGCCACGGTTACCACGACGAGAGCCACGATCCCTATGGGCCCGGGTCGTTCCCGAAGCCGTATCTCCCCAGCGAGCGAAAGGCCACGGCATGAAGCAGGTCGCGTACTACAAGGGCTGCCTCGCGTCGCTCTCGGCCAAGGAGCTCGACTCCGCCACCCGTGCGCTTGCACCGAAGGTCGGCATCGAGCTGATCGAGCTCGAGTCGGTCACCTGCTGCGGCGCCGGTGACATCCACGAGGCGGAACCCGACTACTACCTTCACCTGAACGCGCGCATCCTGTCCTACGCGGCCGCGACCGGCGCGGACACGCTGCTGACCGTCTGCAACGTCTGCACGCTCAACCTGCGCCAGGCGAACTGGCAGCTGATCGGTGACCAGGAGCTGCGCGACCGCGTCAACGCAAACCTGCTCTCCGTCGGCGTCCCCGCCTACGAGAAGGACGTCGACGTCCGGCATCTCCTCTGGGAGCTCGCCGAGGGCGAGGGGCTGATCCGGCTGAAGAGCGCCGCCCACAAGGGGCTGAAGGGCCTGAAGATCGCGCCGTTCTACGGCTGCCAGATCCTGCGGCCGTCCAAGGTCATGGGCTTCGAGGATCCGGACGCGCCGGGCTCGCTCGAGACGATCATCGAGGCCTGCGGCGGCGAGGCGGTCGACTATCCCGCGAAGCTCAAGTGCTGCGGCTTCCCGATCATCCAGGCCCGCGAGGAGACGGCGCTCGGCGAGCTCGTACAGCCGATCGAGCAGGCCACCGAGGCCGGCGCCGACGCGATCGTCACCCCGTGCCCGCTCTGCCATCTCTCGCTCGACGCGTGGCAGTCGAAGCTGAAAGAGACGACCGGCAAGGACTTCAACATGCCGATCCTGCACCTCTCGCAGCTGATTGGCGTCGCGGCTGGGTTCGGTGAGGCCGAGCTGAAGTTCAAGCGGCACGTGGTCTCGGTCGAGCCGTTCACCGAGAAGCTCGAGGCCTGACCGTGGCCGCGCCCCAGCTGGCGCCGCTCACCCGCTTGACGCTGCTGACCGCGCCGGCGGTGTGCCACGAGTGCGTCTGGTGGCAGTCGCGCGACCGGCGTGTGGCCGACAAGGACAGCTGGGCCCTGAAGGTCGAAGACGAGCTCGGCACGTTCGGCACCGTCTACTACGACGGCGACGGCCGCGTGCTCGGCTCGATGCAGTACGGCCCTGCGCCGCTCTTTCCGCGCGCCGCGGAGCTGCCGGCCGGGCCGCCCTCCGACGACGCGGTGCTCGTCACCTGCTCCTACCTCGTCGACGAGTCGGCGCCGTGGGTGCTGCAATCGCTCTTCCTCGCGGCGATCGGCGAGGCGCGCGACCGCGGCGCGCCGGCGATCGAGGCGTTTGCCTACCGCTACGACGAGGGCGAGACGGCGCACGAGCGCTTCTGGGTGCACCGCCCGATCTTCCCGGCGGACTTCCTCTCCGACTTCGGCTTCACGATCGTCCGCTCCGCCGGGCGGATCGCGCTCGCGCGGCTCGAGCTCGGCGGCCTGCAGCCCGTGCTGGAGGGGCGGCGCGAGCGGGTGCTGCGGGTCGTGAAGGAGGCGTTCCTGCCGGAGCCGGTTCCGGCGCCGCGGCCGTAGCCCGAGCGACACCATGTGGTGTATGGTGACACCATGGGCCGGACGCAGATCTATCTCGGTGACGACGAGCTCGAGTTGCTCGACCGTGCAGCCCAGCTGACCGGGGCATCGCGCTCGGAGTTGATTCGCCGTGCCGTTCGGGGGATGTTCGGAGCTCAGACGAAAGCCGAGAAGCTTCGAGCGCTCGAGGCTAGCGCCGGGCTGTGGAGCGACCGGACCTTCACCGGGGATGAGTACGTCGATGCGATCCGTAGCGATGGTGCCGCGCGCCGAGCCCGCCTCGGCCTGGTGTGAAGGTCATCGATACGACCGTCGCGGTTGACCATCTGCGCGGTCGTGCAGCGGCAGTGGAGCTGCTCGGAGGGCTGATCGAGCGGATGGAACCGGTCGCGGCAAGCGAGATCGTCCGCTACGAGCTCCTGGCCGGTGTCCGCGACGCCGAGCACGACACGCTCGAGCAGTTCTCGCAGGTCTTCTCGTGGGTGCCCGTCGGGGAAGACGTCGTTCGTACGGCCGCGGAGCTCGCGCGCGTCCATCGCAAGGCTCACAGCGGGATCGACGACGCCGACTATCTGATCGCTGCGACCGCGCTCGTTCTCGACGCCGACCTGCTCACGACGAACGTCCGGCACTTCCCGATGTTCCCCGAGTTGCAGCCCGCGTACTAGGGGCTTCGCCTAGGCGGTGACGCGGTCGCCGGCGAGGAGCTCGGCGATCTGGATCGCGTTCAACGCCGCGCCCTTGCGCAGGTTGTCGCTCGCCAGGAAGAGTGCGAGGCCGTTCTCGACCGTCGGGTCGCGGCGGATGCGGCCGACGAGCACGTCGTCGATCCCCTTCGCCTTGCCGGGTGAGGGGAACTCGTCGAGCCGGATCGACGGGGCGGCTCCGAGGATCGCGGTCGCCTGCTCGGGGGAGAGCGGCTCGTCGGTCTCGATCCAGATCGCCTCGGCGTGGCCGACCATCACCGGCACGCGGACGCAGGTGGCCTGTAGGGGCAGGTCGGGGAGCTCCATGATCTTGCGGGTCTCGGCGCGGAGCTTCGACTCCTCGTCGAACTCCTCGCCGTCGAACTCCCAGTCCATGCGCAGGTCGTGCTCGGCGGGCGCCTCGTGGGCGAGGCGATCCATCGCCTGCGCGCCGGCGCCCGAGACCGACTGGTACGTGGCCACGCGGACGCGCGTCAGGCCGACGGCCTCGTGCAGCGGCTTGAGCGTGCAGGTGAGCGGGATCGTGCAGCAGTTCGGGTTCGCGACGATCCGGCCGCCCTCGAGCGCGCGCTGCGGGTTCACCTCGGGGACGACGAGCGGGATCCCTGGCTCGAGGCGGTAGGCGGACGACTTGTCGATCGCGATCGCGCCGCCGTTGACGGCGTGCGGGACGAGCTCGCGTGAGGCACCGGTGCCGACCGAGAAGAGGAAGATGTCGATGTCGCCGCGCTCGAGCGCCTCGGGCGTCGCCTCCTCGACGGTGTAGCCGGCGACCTCCTTGCCGGCGGAGCGGGCGGAGGCGAAGACACGCACGTGCTCGAAGCCGCGCTCGCGCAGCAGGCCGAGGGTGACGGTGCCGACGGCGCCCGTGCCGCCGACGACGCCGATCCGCGTAGCGGGGTCGATCGCCATCAGCTCAGGGTAGCTAGGCGGCTGCGCCGAGCCCGTCGAAGACCGCGGTGATGTGCACCTTTTCGATCTTCGAGAGCGGTACCTGGGCCAGATTCTTCGTGGTGCTCGTGAAGGTGCCGCTGCGAACGAGCTTCCCCGTATATCCCGCTGCGTCGAGCAACTTCCAGGTTCCCGTTGCCTTCCCGGCGGAGGTTGCCTTCGCGGCGACCGCGAGGACGAGCGAGCCGCTCTTGCCGGTGGCGGTGACCTTTCCCGTCTGCGGACCGGCGGATCCGGAGCCGGGGAACTTCGTGGCGGTCTGCCAGACGACCGTCGAGGCGGCGACGCAGCTGCAGGTGCCCTTCGCGTTGCAGGTGATCACGTAGGAGGCGAGGCTCCCGTCGCTGTTCATCGTGTCCTTCTCGGCGCACGTTCCGGTGACGGTCGAGGCGCCGACCGCAGTCACGTGCGCGCCCGCGGGGGCGACGGCGATCGTGGCAGCCACGACTGCGAGTGCGACGAGCCCGGCAGAGAAGCGTCTCACGCCGTAGATGATGACCGAAGCGGCGGAGCCTGTCTACATCTCACGGCGCCCGGAGAGGGCACGCCCGAGCGTGACCTCGTCGGCGTATTCGAGGTCGCCGCCGACGGGGAGGCCGCTTGCGAGCCGGGTGACGCGGACGCGGGTGCGCAGGCGGTCGGCGAGGTAGGCGGCGGTCGCCTCTCCGGTCATCGTCGGATTCGTGGCGAGCACGACCTCGGTGACGCCGTTTCGCTCGACGCGGTGCATGAGCTCGTCGATGCGCAGGTCGCTCGGGTCGACGCCGTCGATCGGGCTGAGCGCGCCGCCGAGCACGTGGTAGAGCCCGCGGTACTCGTGGGTGCGCTCGAGCGAGACGACGTCGACGGGCTGCTCGACGACGCAGATCGTGGTGTGGTCGCGGCGCGTGTCGAGGCAGATCGCGCAGGTCTCCTCTTCGGTGAGGTTCCCGCACTCGTTGCAGAACCGCACCCGCTCCTTCACCTCGGTGAGCGCCGCCGCCAGAGCGAGCGCCTCGCCCTCGGGCCGCTGGAGGATGTGGAACGCAAGCCGCTGCGCGGTGCGCTGCCCGACGCCCGGCAGCCGCGTCAGCTGCGCAACGAGGTTCTCGACGGACGGGCTGAACACCCGGCCATTGTGCCCGCCCCCACCGGTCGTACCGGCCAACGCCCCTTCGAGCCAAGTCCCGGTGCCAGGCATCGCGACGGACGCACCGGCCCGACGGGACATGTCCGGTGCCAGGCATCGGGTCGATGCGTGTCGGCATGTAGCGCATTTCGAGGGGAAACGTGCCCTCGGCCGAGTGCCAGACGACGGTTACGGAAGTGGAACGAGAGGGTGACGCGCGGCGGGGCGGGGTCAGCGTTCGACTTCGGTGGCGTCGAACGTCGACTTCATCAGGTCGAGGATCTCGGCCTCGGTCGTCGGGTGCGTCGGCTCGTCGCTCGCGGCGGCGGGGCGGGCGGAGCCGATGACGAACTCGATCTGGAGCCGGTGGCCGGTGATCTCGTAGAGCGCCTCCTGCAGCGTCGCCACGTTCTTCGGCTCCTCGGCCCGGCCCTTGTGGAACGACGCCTCGGGCGGGAACGCGATGGTGAGGACGTCGCCGTCGAGCGCCGACGGCGATCCTTCGCGCAGCACCGCGCTCGCCGGGATCCCGAGCGGCAGCCGTTCGACCGTCGCGAGCACCGAGTGACGCCAGGCCTCGACGAGCTGCTCGAGCTGGAGCGGCGGGCCGCCGGCTGCGGGAGGTGCGGCGACGGGAGGTGCCGGCGGCGGCTCCGCGGGAGCCTCGGCGGCGGGTGCCGGCTCCGGCTCGGCCGGAGCGGCTGCCTGGGGCTCGGGAGTGACAGGTTCCGCCGCCACGGGCTCTGGCGCAGCGACGGGAACCTCGACGACAGGCGCCGGAGCGGGCGGAGGCGGAGCCACCGGCGCAGGCTCGACGGCCCGCGGCGCCGGCGGCGCGGGAGCTGCCGGAAGCGGAGGAGTCGCGGTATGCCCGCCCCCCGCCTCGAGCCGCTCCACGCGGAAGGCGAGCGACTCGCGGGAGAGGTCGGAGCCCGGACGCGTGACCTTGATCAGGG
Source organism: uncultured Actinomycetes bacterium (assembly GCA_903930195.1). GTDB lineage: Bacteria > Actinomycetota > Thermoleophilia > Gaiellales > Gaiellaceae > PALSA-600. The sequence goes on from CAIYXH010000218.1 coordinate 9,071, forward strand.
CGAGCTCGAGCGGCAGGCGCGGATCGCCGCCCTGGCGCATGTCGTCGACAGCCACCGCGAGCAGGTCGATCAGCCGCATGACGGTCGGCGCGCCGAGCTGGTGCGCCTGGTCGCGCAGCCGCTCGCGCGCCTCCTCGGTCACCGGCAGCGTCTCGGGAACCTCGCCCGTGTGCTGGATCAGCATCAGGTGCCGGAGGTGCTCGAGCAGATCCACGACGAGCCGCCCGAGATCCTGGCCCTGGTCGGAAAGCTCCTCGAGGAAGACGAGCAGCCCCGCCGTGTCGCCGTCGACGATCAGGTCGCAGAGGCGGAAGAGCACCTCGTCGTCGACGGCGCCGAGGAGCCCGAGGACGTCCTGCACCGTGATCGCACCGCCGGTCGCGGCGGAGAGCTGGTCGAGCGTCGACTCGGCGTCGCGGAAGGCGCCGCGCCCCCCGCGGGCGATGACGGCAAGAGCCGTGTCCGGGACGTCGATGTTCTCGCCGTCGGCGATCCGACGCAGCTTCTTCAGCAGCTCCGGGAGCCGCGGTCGCTGGAAGACGAAGGTCTGGCAGCGCGAGCGGACGGTCGGCAGCACCTTCTGCAGCTCGGTCGTGCAGAAGACGAAGACGAGGTGGGGCGGAGGCTCCTCGATCAGCTTCAGCAGCGCGTTCCAGGCCGCGTCGGTGAGCTGGTGCGCCTCGTCGAGGATGTAGACCTTCGAGCGCCCCTCGACCGGCTGCAGCACGACGCGCTCGCGGATGTCGCGGATGTCGTCGATGCCGCGCTGGGAGGCGGCGTCCATCTCGATCACGTCGAGCGAGGTGCCGCTCGTGATCCCCACACAGGCGTTGCAGACCCCGCACGGGGTGACCGTCGGCCCCTGGACGCAGTTGATCGACTTGGCGAGGATGCGCGCGAGCGAGGTCTTGCCGGTGCCGCGTGGGCCGGCGAACAGGTAGGCCTGACGGATGCGATCGCCCGTGATCGCGTTCGAGAGCGTGCGGACGACAGGCTCCTGGCCGACCACCTCGGCGAACGTCTGCGGGCGGTACTTGCGATAGAGGGCAGCCACGGGTCTAGTGAATCAGATCGGGTGCTGGAAGCTCTTGGCCCCCGGCCGCCCCACCGGTGATAGGGTCGCGGCGATAAGCTCGTATAAGCCAGAGCCTTTGAAAAGACATGGAACTCTTATTTGAGTTCTATCGGTCGGTGGCGTAGGCTCGCCGAGCCCATCCAAAGAGCGGGAGAACACATTTCATGAGTCCGACACCAGGAACAAGCCTCGAGAAGAAGGACCGCTGGGGCGCGGGCGTCACCCCATACGCAGAGATGGGGTACTACGACGCGGATTACGTCCCGAAGGACACTGACATCCTCGCGGCGTTCCGCATCGTGCCGCAGCCCGGCGTCGATGCCATCGAGGCTGCTGCTGCCGTAGCGGGAGAGTCCTCCACCGCGACCTGGACGGTCGTGTGGACGGACCGCCTCACCGACCACAAGCACTACCAGGCGAAGGCCTATCGCGTCGATCACGTTGCCGGAACGGATCAGTACATCGCGCGCATCGCCTACGACATCGATCTGTTCGAGGAAGGCTCGATCGCGAACCTGACCTCGTCGATCATCGGCAACGTCTTCGGCTTCAAGGCGCTCAAGTCGCTGCGGCTCGAGGACATGCGGATCCCGCTCCACTACGTCAAGACGTTCCAGGGCCCGGCCCACGGCATCGTCATGGAGCGCGAGATGCTCGACAAGTTCGGCCGCCCGATCCTCGGCGCGACCGTCAAGCCGAAGCTCGGCCTCTCGGCCAAGAACTACGGCCGTGTCGTCTACGAGGCGCTCAAGGGCGGTCTCGACTTCACCAAGGACGACGAGAACATCAACTCGCAGCCGTTCATGCGGTGGCGTGACCGGTTCTCGTACGTCATGGAAGCCGTCTCGCGTGCCGAGGCCGCGACCGGTGAGGTCAAGGGCTCGTACATGAACGTCACGGCGGCCACGATGGAGGAGATGTACGAGCGCGCCGAGTTCGCGAAGGAGCTCGGCTCGATCATCATCATGATCGACCTCACGATCGGCTACACCGCGATCCAGTCGATGGCGAAGTGGGCCCGGGCCAACGGCCTGATCCTCCATCTCCATCGCGCAGGTCACGGCACCTACACGCGTCAGAAGACCCACGGCGTCAGCTTCCGCGTCATCGCGAAGTGGATGCGTCTCGCCGGTGTCGACCACATCCATGCAGGCACGGTCGTCGGCAAGCTCGAGGGCGATCCGTCCACGACGAAGGGCTTCTACGACATCCTCCGCGAGAGCTTCATTCCGGAGGATCCGCGCTACGGCGTCTTCTTCGACCAGGACTTCGGGTCGATGCCGGGTGTCATGCCTGTCGCGTCCGGTGGTATCCACGCCGGTCAGATGCATCAGCTCCTGCACTACCTCGGTGAGGACGTGATCCTCCAGTTCGGCGGCGGCACCATCGGTCACCCGATGGGCATCTCCGCCGGCGCGACCGCGAACCGCGTCGCGACCGAGGCCATGATCCTGGCCCGCAACGAGGGCAAGGACTACTACCAGGAAGGTCCGGACATTCTGGACAACGCCGCCAAGGGTTGCCCCGAGCTGAACGCAGCTCTCCAGGTCTGGAAGGACATCACGTTCGACTTCGAGTCCACCGACATGCCCGACGTGCTGACCACGCCGTCGGTCGGCGCCTAAGAGAGAGCAGGAGTCAACGATGAGCAAGGTCACACAGGGTCAGTTCTCGTTCCTGCCCGACCTGACGGACGAGCAGATCGAGGCGCAGATCAAGTACGCCGTGAAGCACACCTGGGCCGTCTCGATCGAGTACACCCAGGACATCCATCCCCGGAACTGGTACTGGGAGCTGTGGGGCCTCCCGATGTTCGACACGAAGGTGGAGGAGACCGAGACCATCATGCGCGAGGTTCGTGCAGCGCGTGAGGCGTTCCCGGAGCACTACATCAAGGTCATCGCCTACGACCCGACCCGCGGTCGCCAGACGAGCGCCATGTCGTTCATCGTGAATCGGCCGTCCACGGAGACCTCGTTCAAGCTCGACCGGATCCAGGGTCCGGCGCGCGTGAACAGCTTCCGGATGGTGCAGTACAAGGATGACGCCGACGTCGCTACGCGGACGGGAGCCTAGTTCCTTGAGCTTCGAATTCGGCATGCGTCGTACTCCTCCGGTCTCGGTTTCCGAGCCGGAGGAGTACGACCTTGACGAGCACGAGGCCGATCCGGTCGTCGTCGTAAAGGACGAGGCCGATCTCGGCGCCGCGCTCACAGAGACGAACGTCATGGAAGTGCTCGACGAGCTCGATCGCGACCTGATCGCGCTCAAGCCGGTGAAGACCAGGATTCGCGAGATCGCGGCCCTGCTCCTGATCGACAAGCTCAGGGTCGAGGTCGGGCTCGCGTCGGAGCGCCCGTCGCTCCACATGTCCTTCACCGGGAACCCGGGGACGGGCAAGACCACCGTCGCGATGAAGATGGCAGAGGTGCTTCACCGCCTCGGCTACATCGCCGAGGCGCGCGTCGTGGCGGTCACCCGCGACGATCTCGTCGGTCAGTACGTCGGCCATACGGCGCCGAAGACGAAGGAAGTCCTGCGCCGCGCCATCGGCGGCGTGCTCTTCATCGACGAGGCCTACTACCTCTACAAGGCCGAGAACGAGCGCGACTACGGCGGTGAGGCGATCGAGATCCTCCTGCAAGTGATGGAGGCCGAGCGCGACAACCTCGTGGTCATCTTCGCGGGCTACAAGGACCGCATGGACGACTTCTTCCGCTCGAACCCGGGCCTGTCGTCCCGCGTCGCCCATCACATCGACTTCCCCGACTACGACGTCGACGAGCTGATGGCCATCGCGAACCTGATGATGGAGCACCAGAACTACAAGTTTGCGCCCGGTGCCGAGGAGACGTTCCGCGAGTACCTCGACCGGCGTGTCACCCGGCCGCGCTTCGCCCACGGGCGCAGCGTCCGGAACTCGATCGACCGCGCCCGCCTTCGCCAGGCAAACCGCCTGTTCGCTGACGGGACGGGCACGCTGACGCGCGAGGACCTGATGACGATCACGCCCGACGACATCCTCAAGTCGAGCGTGTTCGCCGAGGATCGCGAGCCCGAGGACGACGCTGCGGCGCCGGCCAAGGGTCACTTCTAGGGTCGACGAGGAGGGCACGGGCATGGGACGGTCGATCATCCTCGGCATCGTCGGCGACTCCGCCGCCGGCAAGACGACGCTCACGCGTGGGCTCGAGCGCGTCCTCGGCGAGGACAGCATCACCCATGTCTGCACGGACGACTACCACCGCTACGACCGCAAGCAGCGGGCCGAGCGCGGGATCACGCCGCTCAGCCCGGAGTGCAACTACATGGACATCATGGCCCAGCATCTCGGCCATCTCCGCAACGGTGACGCGTTCCTCAAGCCGGTCTACCAGCACGGCGACGGCACCTTCGGGCCGCTCGTGCGGATCGATCCCAAGCAGTTCTCGGTCGTCGAGGGCCTCCTCGGCTACTACACCGAGGACCTCCGCGGTCTCTACGACGTGCGGATCTACCTGGCCCCGCCGGAGCAGCTCCGCCGCCAGTGGAAGGTGCAGCGCGACTGCTCCCGCCGCGGCTACACGACCGACCAGGTGCTCTCGGAGCTCGACAAGCGCGAGCCGGACTCCGATGCGTTCATCCGGCCGCAGCAGCGCTACGCGGACATCGTCGTCTCGTTCCTGCCGAACGAGTCGGGCAACCAGGAGCAGCTCGATGCCGAGCTGATCCTGCGGCCGTCGCTTCGCCACCCGGACTTCCGCAAGGTGCTCGACGGGGAGGCCGACAAGGGCATCCGCATCGAGGAGCGCGAGGACGGCGAGATGCACCTGTTCGTCTCCGGCCAGCTCGACCGCGAGCGTGCCGATGCGATCGAGGAGATGATCTGGGGCAAGCTGCACTTCGCGAGCCACCTGCGCACCGAGCGGCTCGGCGAGTTCACGATCGGGACCGAGCTGCACCGCTCGGAGTCGCTCGCGCTGATCCAGCTCCTGATCCTGTACCACCTCTTCACGGCGACCGCGAGTGCGGCGCTCGGCGGTGCGGGCAACCGCGCCCCCGAAGTCGCAGTCGGCTGATCTCCTCCTAAAGAGGGCCGAGCGCTGTAAGGTTTCCCTTACATGGGGCGCCTCCGTCGGCTACTCGGTTCCAAGTACCTCTGGGTCGCGCTCCTCGTGGCGGCGGTCGGCGCGCTCGTCTGGCAGGCGATCGTCGCGCCCGCCGGCGTCACCGACCCGACCGCGACGAACGCGAAGCTGAGCCACGGCGCCGTCGTTCTCGACAGCGGCCTGCTCGTCTTCCGCGAGGGGCTCGAAGCCGTGCTCGTCCTGGCTGCGGTGACGGCGAGCTTCACCGGCGCCCGCGGCTCGCTGCGCCGGCCGGTCGCCGTCGGCTCCGCGGTTGCGCTTGCGGCGAGCATCGGCACCTGGTTCCTCGCGATCGCGGTGATCGGCGCGCTCGGCGGCCCCGGGCTCGACGTCCAGGCC
>CAIYXH010000219.1 GCA_903930195.1 uncultured Actinomycetes bacterium
CGCGCTCCGACGGGTCGCCGAGCGGGTTGCCGCGCAGCGCCTCGCTCTCGAGCCAGAGCTCCTGCCAGCGGGCGTGGCGGCGGCTCTGCACCTACGCGCGCGGGTACCAGGGTGTATCGAGCCGCTCGAGCAGCAGGCTCTTCACGTCGCCGAGCGGCACGCGGATCTGCTCCAGCGAGTCGCGGTCGCGGATCGTGACCGCGCCGTCCGAAACCGTGTCGCCGTCGATCGTGACGGCCCACGGCGTGCCGATCTCGTCCTGGCGGCGATAGCGCTTGCCGATCGAGGCGGAGTCGTCGTACTCGGCCGGCATCACACGGCGCAGCTCCTCGTAGAGGCCACGCGCGGCGCCGGTCATCGCCTCGTCCTTGCCGATCAGCGGCAGCACGGCCACCTTCACCGGCGCGAGACGCGGATGGAGGCGCAGCACCGTGCGGACGTCGCCGCCGATCTCCTCCTCGTCGTAGGAGTCGACGAGGAACGCGAGCGCCGCGCGGTCGGCGCCGGCGGCCGGCTCGATCACGTGCGGGACGTAGCGCTCCTCGTGGCCGATCCACTCGAGCTTCGTGCCCGAGCCCTCGGCGTGCGCGGTCAGGTCGTAGTTGCCGCGGTTCGCGACACCCTCGAGCTCCGACCAGCCGATCGGGAAGAGGTACTCCATGTCGCTCGTCCCGCTCGAGTAGTGCGAGAGCTCGTCGGGATCATGCGGCCGCACGCGCAGGTGCGAGGGGCGCAGGCCGAGACCGAGATACCAGTCGCGACGCGCGTCGATCCAGTAGCGGTACCGGTGTCGGCCTGGTCGGGCGGCACGAAGAACTCCATCTCCATCTGCTCGAACTCGCGCATCCGGAAGATGAAGTTGCCCGGCGTGATCTCGTTGCGGAAGCTCTTGCCGATCTGCGCGATGCCGAACGGCGGCTTCACGCGCAGCGACGAGGTGACGTTCTTGAAGTTGACGAAGATGCCCTGCGCCGTCTCGGGGCGGAGGTACGCGGTCGAGCCCTCGTCGCGCACCGGCCCGATCGACGTCTCGAACATCAGGTTGAAGTTGCGCGCCTCGGTGAGGTCGCAGTCCGAGGTCTCGCCCGGACGCTTCGACGGCCGCTTGCCGCACTGGCTCGTCGCGAGATGGTCTTCGCGGAAGCGCTGCTTGCAGGTGCGGCAGTCCACGAGCGGATCCGAGAACCCGCCGACATGGCCCGACGCGACCCAGACCTGCGGGTTGAGGATGATCGCGGAGTCGAGCAGTACCACGTCGTCGCGCTCCTGCACCATCATCCGCTGCCACTCCGCCTTCACGTTCTGCTTGAGCAGCACGCCGTAGTGGCCGTAGTCGTACGAGGAGCCGAGGCCGCCGTAGATATCCGACGACGGGTAGATGAACCCGCGCCGCCGGCAGAGCGCCGCGACCTTCTCGATCGTCGCCGGACCCTGATACTGGTCGAGTTCTGCCATCGCTCTGAACCTACCTAGAGTTGGAGCGTGATCGGAGCGTGACACAGCCGCTGAAGCCGAAGCCGCCCGTCCCGATCTGGCGCTGGGCGCTCTGGTACGCCTGCCTCGTCACGGCGCTCGTTCTCTTCTACGGCCTGTTCACGCCGTTCTGGTTCGCGCTGCGCTCGCTCGCCTGGCTCGCGGAGTTCCGCGATCGGCGGCGCAAGGCTGCCGCGGCTGCCGCTTAAATGACGGCGTAGGCAACGACGATCGCCACGACGGCGACCACCGCCGCGGAGGCGATGCAGAGCTGCGGCTGGCGGCGGAAGCGCAGGAACGCGCTCATCAGGACAACCCCGCCGATGAGGCCGCCGACGTGGCCGCCGAGCGAGATCCCCGGCAGCGCGTAGCTGATCACCAGGTTGATCACGATCAGCATCACGATCTGGCCGCCCGTCTGGATCGCGCCCGAGCGCTCGAGGATGAAGAGCGCGCCGAGGATCCCGAAGATCGCGCCCGACGCACCCGCGGTGGGCGAGTTCGGATCGGCATAAAGCGCACCCGCAGAGCCTGCGAGGCCCGAGACGAGATAGAGGAGCAGGTAGCGCCAGCGGCCGACCACGGCCTCGAGCACGGAGCCGACGAAGTAGAGGCTGAACATGTTCGTGGCGAGATGGATCGGGCCGTAGTGCAGGAAGGCCGAGGTGATCAGCCGCCACCATTCGCCGTTCGCGACGCCCGCCAGATGACCGTTGCTGTACTCCGCGTTCGAGATCAGGACGCAGTGCTCGTAGATCCAGTTGTTCGTCCCGTCGAGCGAGCCACCGGCGGCGAGCTCGGCGAGGTAGACGGTGGTGTTGATCGCGATCAGCGCCATCGTCACCACGCGGACGCTGCGCGCGCCGGCACCCGTGACAGTGCGGCTCGCTGCCTGCGTGACGCGCTGCACGCCCTGCGGCTTGCCCGAGTGCTCGGGGCAGCGCAGCCCGACCGGCGCCGGGGTCATGCACTCGTAACAGATCGGCCGGTCGCAGACCGAGCACGAAAGCCCGGTCTCGCGATCGGGGTGGCGGTAGCAGTAGCGGGGCGCCGGCTCCATCGGCCTAGGGTATCGGGGTGCACGGCGGCGTCGCCTGCGCTCCGGCGGATACCCTCGCCTCATGACGATGCCGCTCCGCACGCTCGGCCGCACGGGACTCCAGGTCTCCGAGCTCGGCTACGGGGCGTGGGGGATCGGCAAGTCGATGTGGA
>CAIYXH010000220.1 GCA_903930195.1 uncultured Actinomycetes bacterium
CGATGAGCACGTGGTTCCCCTACGTCGCGACGCTGATGCTCTTCATCTTCGTGGTCAACCTGCTCGGCTTCCTGCCGCTGCCGTTCACGGGCCAGACCTACCACCACGTGCCGGTCTGGGGCATCTACGCGGCCACCTCGCAGATCTCGGTGACGCTCGCGCTCGCGGCGATGACCTGGGTCTTCACGCACGTCGAGGGCATTCGCTACAACGGCGTCTGGCGCTACCTCAAGTCGTGGATCCCGGAGGTGCCGAAGGCGATCCTGCCGCTGATCATCCTGATCGAGGTGCTCTCGCAGTTCATGCGCCTGATCAGCCTCTCCGTCCGACTTTTCGCGAACATGCTCGCGGGCCACATCCTGATCCTCACGATGATCGGCCTGATGTTCATCATCCACACGTGGCCGTGGAAGGCGTTCGGCCTGCCCGCCGCCTTCCTGTTCTACGTCTTCGAGGTCGTGATCGTCGTGACGATCCAGGCGTTCATCTTCGCTGCTCTTTCCGCTATCTACATCGGCTCGGCTATCGAGCCCGACCATTAAGGAGAACCTCGATGCTCTCGCTCTTGGCATCTTCCGTCCCTGACAGTCAGCAGGGAGTCGTCCACGCCGGCAAGGCCATCGCCCTTGCAGCCGGTATCGGCCTCGGTGCTGCCGGCGCCGGCGCCGGCATCGGCAACATCTTCGGCTCGATGATCCAGTCCGTCGCCCGCCAGCCCGAGCTCCGTGGTGAGCTCCAGGGTCTGATGTGGCTCGGATTCGCCCTCACCGAGGCCGTCGTGTTCTACGGCTTCCTCGGCGGCCTGCTCGGCTACGTCCTCGTCTGAGTTCACGATGCTTGCCGCGACCAATCCCCTGATCAAGGTCATCCCGGGTCTGATGATTTGGACCCTGGTGTCGTTCGCGATCACGCTGTTCGTGCTCAAGAAGTACGCATTCGGGCCGATTCAGAAGCTGATCGACGACCGCCGCGACCGGATCCGCGCCTCGATCGAGGAGGCCGACCGCGCCCGCGAGGAAGCCAAGGAGATGCTCGAGGAGCATCGCCGGCTCGTCGGCGACGCGAAGGGTGAGGCCGAGTCGATCCTCGCGGAGGCACGCAAGATCGCCGACGCCCAGAAGGAGCGCATGCGGCAGGAGACCGAGGAGGATCGCCAGCGGCGTCTCGAGGAGACGAGCCGCCAGATCGACCAGGCGACCCAGCAGGCCCTCGGCCAGATCCGCGAGGAGGTCGGCAGCCTCTCGCTGCTCGCCGCCGAGAAGATCACGAAGAAGACCATCACCGACAGCGACCAGAAGCGGCTGATCGACGAGGCACTTGCCGAGATCGACTTCTCGCAGCTGGAGGCGAGCCGGTCATAGCCACCGCGGCGCGTATCTACGCCAGCGCGCTCTACCAGGCCGCGCAGGACAAGGGCCGTGTCGAGGTCGTGCACGCCGAGCTCGCCGATCTCGTGGCGGCGTTCGGCGACGTGCCCGAGCTCGCCGCCATGCTCGACAACCCCGAGCTCGAGTCGAGCCGGAAGGCGGACGTCCTCGACCAGGTGCTCGGTGGCGCCGACGAGCTCGTGCGGAACTTCGTCCGGCTCGTGATCGAGAAGGGCCGCGCCGGAGAGCTGCCGGAGATCTCCACGGAGCTCGACGCGCTCGTCAACGCCGAGGAGAAGACCCTCGACGTGACCCTGACGACCGCCCAGGAGCTGTCGGATGCGGACTTCGAGCGCATCCTCGGAGACATCGAGAAGAAGTCGGGTCGCAAGGTGCAGGCCACACGCACCGTCGACCCAGAATTGATCGGAGGAATCGTCCTCCAGGCCGGATCGATGAGGCTCGACGCGAGCGTGCGCGGCCGGCTCGAACGACTACGCCAAGAGCTCGCCCACACAAGGAGTTGACGCAAGCAATGAAGCTACGTCCCGAAGAGATCACGTCGATCCTCCGCCAGCGCATCGAGGAATTCGACGTCGAGACGAACCTCGCCGAGGTCGGCACCGTCCTCCAGCTCGGCGACGGCATCGCCCGCGTGCACGGGCTCGAGAACTGTGTCGCCCTCGAGATGCTCGAGCTCGACCACGGCGTGGTCGGCCTCGCGTTCAACCTCGAGGAAGACAACGTCGGCGTCGCCCTCTTCGGTGAGTGGGACAAGATCTCGGAGGGCGACCCGGTGCGCCGCACCGGTGAGGTCGCCTCCGTCCCCGTCGGCGAGGGCCTGCTCGGCCGCGTCGTCGACCCGCTCGGCAACCCCCTTGACGGTC
>CAIYXH010000221.1 GCA_903930195.1 uncultured Actinomycetes bacterium
GCGACGACGCGATGGCAGGGCACGAGGATGCCGAACGGATTGCGCGCGCAGAAGGTGCCGGCAGCGCGCGCAGCACCCGGCCGGCCAGCCAGTGCGGCCAGCTCGCCGTAGGTGACGACCTCGCCCCGCGGCACCGCGCGCAGCGCCCACGCACAGTCGCGGTAGAAGCCGTCGTCGAGCTCGAGCTCCACGTCCGCGAACGTGTCGAGCTCGCCGCGGAACCAGGCCTCGAGCCGCAGCGCGAGCGGGTGCGACGTGGTCTCGACCGGCGCACGCGCCTGCGGCAGCTCCGACCAGACGACGCGCTCGCCGTCGAGCCAGAGCTCCCCCACGCCGAACCCCGGCGCCGTGTACTGCACGAACGTCCGCGCCATTGCCGGATGTTGTAGCGTCGGGCGTCTATGCAGGAGCGCGGGCTGATGCGAACCTATGCGCCGCTTTGCGGCTACGCGTACGTCCCGCTGGGGATTCTGGCGCTGGCGCTCGGCGGCAGCCACAACCAGGCCGCGAGCGCGCTCTTCACCGGCGCCGCCTTCGCCTTCCTCTGGGTCCTCGGCGGTCTCCATGCCCGGATCATCCGCTACGACCCGGCGGGCTTCTTCGCGAGCATCGTCGTCCTCGGGGGTGCCTCGCTGCTCGCGCTGCAGGCAGCTGCGCTCGCCTCGCGCTCGCCCGAGATCGCGGCTCCCGGCGCGGCGTGCGCGGCAACCGTGATCATCGGCTCCTCGCTCGCAGCCCTGAACGCGCGCAAGGTCGACAAGCGCTTCGGCCAGCTCGGGATCGCCGGCGGCATCGCCGTCCTGCTGCTCGGCATCTGCGAGGCCGCCGCCGATTGGACGTTCGTCGGCTCGACCTTCTGGGCCTCGTCGCTCGGGTTCATGATCTGGGTGCTCGTCACGGCGACGTTCCTGCGCCGGACGTGAGCGTCCATGGCAGCTCTCGACCGCCCGCGGCTCGCAACGAGCCGGTTCGTGAGTACGCCCCCGGCAGCCCCGAGCGGGCGAGCCTCCAGCAGCGCCTGAAGGAGATGTCGGCCGAGCGGGTCGAGATCCCGCTCGTGCTCGGCGGCAAGGACGTCCGCACCGGCTCGACACTCGAAGTCGTGATGCCCCACGCGAAGGCGCACGTCCTCGCCGACGTCCACCAAGGAGGGCCCGAGCATGTCGCGCAGGCGATCGCCGCCGGCCGCGAGGCCTGGCGCGACTGGTCGCGCACGTCGTGGGAGAGCCGCGCAGCCGTGTTCCTGCGCGCCGCCGACCTGCTCAGCGGCCCGTGGCGCGACACCATCAACGGGGCGACGATGCTCGGCCAGTCGAAGACGGCGCACCAGGCCGAGATCGATGCCGCCTGCGAGCTCGCCGACTTCCTGCGCTTCAACGTCGAGTTCATGACCCAGATCTACGCCGACCAGCCGACGTCGTCGCCCGGCATCTGGAACCGGATGGAGTACCGGCCGCTCGAGGGCTTCGTCTTCGCGGTCTCGCCGTTCAACTTCACCGCGATCGCCGGGAACCTGACGAGCGCGCCCGCCCTCCTCGGGAACGTCGTCCTCTGGAAGCCGGCCGCGACCTCGATGCTCTCGTCGTACTACGTCATGCGCCTCTTCCAGGAGGCCGGGCTTCCCGACGGGGTGATCAACATGATCCCCGGCGACGGCCCGACGATCGGCGACCCGGCGCTTACGAGCCCCGAGCTCGCCGGGATCCACTTCACGGGCTCCACCCCGGTCTTCAACGGCATGTGGGACACGGTCGGCCGGGATGTCGGCCGCTACCGCAACTACCCGCGGATCGTCGGCGAGACGGGCGGCAAGGACTTCATCCTCGCCCACCCCTCCGCCAACGTCGACGCGCTCGCCACCGGCATCGTCCGCGGCGCCTTCGAGTACCAGGGGCAGAAGTGCTCCGCCGCCTCACGGCTCTACATCCCCTCGAACCTCTGGCCGGCGCTGCGCGAGCGGCTCGAGCAGGAGGTCGCCTCGATCCGGATGGGCGACGTCGGCGACTTCACGAA
>CAIYXH010000222.1 GCA_903930195.1 uncultured Actinomycetes bacterium
AGCTCGCCGCCGCCGATCTTCAACTTCGACGAGATCCCGCAGATCGTCGGCGGACCGTACGAGTACGGCGTCCCGGGCGCCCGCCACGCCATCTTCGGCGCGGCGAAGCCCGAGCCGGTGCCGAGCGACTAGCCGACGACCGTTGCCACACGTTCTCGTGATCGCCAACGAAACCGCCGCTTCCAGCACGCTGCTCGACACCCTTCGCCGTAGGGCGGAAGGCGACGACGTCACCGTGACGGTCATCGCGCCGGTGAACGAGCCGCGCCATGGCTACGTCGTCTACGACGACACCCGCCGCGCGTCGGCCGGTCGCCGCCTCGAGAAGACCCTCGGGGTGCTCCGCGGCGGCGGCGTCCTCGCCCAGGGGTTCGTCGTCGAGACCACGCCGGTGCAGGCCGTCAAGGACGTGCTCGCGCAGCTCGAGCCCGCGCCCGACGAGATTGTCGTCTCGACGCACGCGGCGCAGCGCTCCGGCTGGCTGCGGCGGAACGTCGTCACCGAGATCGAGCGCGCCGCCGGAGATGTTCCGGTGCGCCACATCGTGGCCGACGCCGCCGGCGCGCCCGACGAGACGAACGTGCTCGTCGTCGCGAACGAGACCGTCCTCTCGTCCGAGCTCCTCGACCGCATCCGCAGCCGTGCCAAGGACGGCAGCGTCAGCTTTCTGATCGTCGCGCCGCAGAGCGACGACATGAGCCATCCCGAGGCCGATCGCCGCCTCCGCCGCGCGCTCTCCGTGCTGCGCAGCGAGGGCATCGACGTCCACGGTCAGGTTGTCCACCCCGATCCGGTGACGGCCGCGCTCGACGCGATTCACGACGAGAGCGTCGACGAGATCATCGTCTCCACGTTCCCGGGCGAGCGCTCGGGCTGGCTGCGGCGCGACCTCGTCGGTCGTCTCCGCACCGAAACCGGCATTCCCGTCGACCACATCGTCTCGGAAGGGTCCGAATGAGCGCACACGCAGAGCCACTGGGTCACAGCCACGGCGGGAACGCCAACGAGCATCCGCCGCCGATCCACTACAGCTCCAAGATCAACCCCGGCGTCGTCGGCATCTTCCTCTTCATCGGGTCGGAGATCATGCTCTTCGGCTCGTTCTTCACGGTCTATTTCTTCGACCGCGTCGTCAACGCCCACGCGCACCCGGGCACGTGGCCGCCGACGGTCGACGGCCACCAGTTCGAGCGGCCGTGGTTCGTCGCGCTGATCAACACCTGCATCCTGGTGACGTCGAGCTTCACGATGCACTGGGCGCTGACGTCGCTCAAGCGCAACAACCGTGCGGGTCTCTGCGCCGGGATGACGCTGACGGTGCTGCTCGGCCTCACCTTCCTGCTCACGCAGGTCGTCGAGTACCACCGGATCGGCTTCAACACGAGCGACACGTCCTTCGCGGCCACGTTCTTCGGCCTCACGGGACTCCACGGCTGTCACGTCTTCATCGGCCTCCTGATCCTCCTCGCGATGACCGTCAGGTCGTTCCGAGGGCACTTCTCGCCGGAGCACCATCACGGCCTGGAGATCGCCGGGATCTACTGGCACTTCGTCGACGTGATGTGGATCGTCGTCTACATCACCGTGTACGTCCTGTAGCCGTCGCCCCCCGGATCTGACAGAGTCCGCCCATGCGGAATCCCGTTCGGAACGAGGGCGACGCCTTCCGGCTCGTCTGGTTCACGCTCGGCTACTTCGTCGTCATCGCCGTTGCGGCGAAGCTCGACCGCTGGCTGGGGCTCGGCGCGTTCCTCGTCGAGACGGCGGGCGTGATCTGGTGGCTCTCACGGGATCGTCCTGCGCCGGCCGGCGCGCCCGCACTCGAAGCGCCGCCCGCACACGCCCTCGGTGAGCACCGGATTCTCGTCGTGGCGAACGAGACCGTCGGCGGCGCCTCGCTGCTGGCCGAGCTCCATCGCCGTGCCGAGGGCGCGCGTGTCGAGGTGCTCGTCGTCGCACCCGCGCTGAACAGTCCCGTGCGCCACTGGACCTCAGACGAGGATCCCGCCCGCCGTGCCGCCCAGGAGCGCCTGGACGCCTCGCTGTCAGCGATGCGTGACGCCGGCATCACCGTGCGCGGAGAGATCGGCGCGGACGACCCGCTCCTCGCCATCGAGGACGCGCTCCGCACCTTCGCTCCCGACGAGATCGTCGTCTCGACGCATCCGGAGGGCCGCTCGAACTGGCTCGAGCGCGGTGTCGTCGAAGCCGCCCGCGAACGCTTCGCCGTGCCGGTCACGCACGTCGTGGTCGACCCCGTCACTACCGCCTAGACAGACGCGCCAGGCCCCTTCGGGCCACGTCCCGGTGCCAGGCAGCCGAACGAACGTGTGACGGAAGCGGTACGCGCGTCGCAGATCCCGCGCAGCCACGCGCTGCAGCTCGGACACGTCCGTTGGTCGTGAAGCCGAGGGAGAGCTAGCCGGTGACTTCGGCGCCGGTCGCGCAGTCCCAGTAGGGACCCGTGTGCGCGGCGGCCGTGCCGTTGATCCCGGCGACCGAGGCGACGTAGGCCGAGACGTCCTTGGCCGTCTGGCCGTTGACGAGGTTCGGCGGCATGCCCGGATTGCCGGTGCCCGTGTCGGACTCGGCGTAGGCGATCTGGCCGCGGACGACGTCGCGGATCGTGGACTCCTTGAAGCCCTGGCACCGGTCGGGCCCGAAGGCCGCGTCGAGATCCGGGCCCGTCGTGCCCTGCGTGCCGGCGGCGGCGAGCACGTGGCAGCCGCCGCAGCTCGTGACGAAGGCGGGCTTGCCCTTCGCCGGGTCGCCGGAGTGATCGCCGAGATGGCCGACCGCGCCGCAGCCGGCCGTCAGGACCGCCGAGGCCGCAAGCAGGGAGACGAATGCGACACGCACCGCGGCGGAGTCTACCGAGCGCCTATTTGCCGTGTAGGGAGAACCGGCCCGGTCACTTCTTGACCGAGCCGCCGAGCGACTTGATCTGCGCCTTCGCCGTCTTCGCGAGGGCATCCTGCGGCGCCAGTACGAGGAACGCCTTGTACGCCTTGATCGCGGTCTTCGAGTCGCCGGTCGACTGCGCGGCCTGGCCGAGGGAGTACTGGCTGGAGGCGTCCTTCGGGTTGAGCGCGACGATCTTCTTGTAGACGTCGAGGCGATCGCTGAGATAGCCGAGGAGCTTCGAGTAGTCGTCGTTCGTCTGCGTGCTCGTCAGCGTGGAGACGGCGCTCGTGATCGGATTGGTGATCGAGGTGATCGCCGTCGAGAGCTTCGAGCTCGTCTTCGCCTGGAAGAGCGAGGACGGCGCGATCGCCGAGGAGTACGACTGGTCGTCCTCGTACGAGGTCTCGAGGGCCGTGGCGCGGGAGAGGTAGAGCCCCGCAAGCTCGGTGAGGCCGTTCTGATCCTTCGGCTTCAGCGCCGTGTACTGCGTCAGCGCGGTGATCGCGTCGTCCTGGTCGCCGTCGGTCTCGTACTTCGTCGCGAGGTTGCGCCAGGCCTGCGCGTTCTTCGGCTGCTCGACCGTCTTCTTCTTCAGCGACGAGACCGAGCCGCCGCCCGTGCTCGCGGTGCTGTTGAAGAGGCTCTGCATCGCGCTCGAGATCCCGGTCGAGCCGGAGCCGACACCGAAGACGACGAAGCCGACCGCGAAGAACACGGCGAGCAGCAGGAAGACCCACTTCGTGTGGTTGCGCAGGCGATTGAAGAAGAGCTGGTCCTGCCAGGCGGGCGGCTTCGGCTTCTTCTTGCGCCGCAGCGAGGCAGGCGTCGCAGACGCTACGGCAGCATTCGCTGTCGGGCGGCGCTTGCGGTGCTGTGTACCTCTGGCCACGCGGTCTCCTCCTGGCGGAAGCGGGTCGTACCGTCCACGATAGTCTCGACGACCGCCTGGGGCGATCCGCCGAACACCGTCGCGACGACGGGGTCTTCGATGGGATCGTACGGGGTCCCGCTGAGAGAGACCACAGCAAGATCGGCGCGTTTGCCGACCGTGAGGCTGCCGAGCTCGTGGTCGCGGCCGAGCGCCTGCGCGGCGCCGAGGGTCGCGAGCCGGAGGGCGTCGGCGGCGCTGAGGGCATCGGAGCGACGCTCGCGGGCCCGGGCCGTTCCGATCGCCGTGCGGAGCTCTTCCCACGGATCCGACGACGGCGCCGACGCGGCGGAGTCGGTCCCCAGGCCGACGCGGATGCCGGCCGCGAGCAGCTCGACGAGCGGCGCGGTCCCGCAGCCGAGGAACGCGTTCGACCGCGGGCAGTGGGCGACGGGGACGTCGTGGCGTGCGAGCAGCTCGATCTCTCCGGCGTCGAGCTCGACGCAATGGGCGCAGAGGAGCTCGGGGCCGAGCACCGACTCGAGCGTCGCGACGGCACGGAGCCCGGTGGGCTCGACGAGAAACGGGCGGCTCGGCGCCATCGGCCCCTCTCCCGAGACGAGGTAGTCGTTCTCGGCGGCGCTCTCGGCCAGGTGCGTGCCGACGGGGATCCCGAGCGAGAGCGCCCAGCGGTAGACCTCGACCGAGCAGGTATACGGCGCGTGGGGCGAGACCCCGAGCTGCACGAGGGGGCTCTCGGAGACCCGGTCGCGCGACTCGGCGAACTGCCGCTCGGCGGCCGCGGGATCGGAGCCGAAGACCTCGAGGTAGACGATCGCGCGCAGCCCCAGCTCGGCGGCCGCCGTGGCGGAGGCGCCGGAGAACGAGTAATCCGCCGTGGTCGTGATCCCGGCTGCGAGGGCGTCGGCTGCGCCCCGGCGGGCGATGGCGACCATGTCCTCGTAGGCGAGCGACCGCTTGCGCGAGATGTGCGTCGCCATCCAGCTGCCGAACACCTCGCCGTCGCCGAAGCCGCCGTAGACGGCGTATTCGAGGTGCGAGTGCGCGTTGACGAGGCCCGGCAGGATCACCCCGCCGTCGACGTGCCGTTCGGCCCGTCCCGTCCCGACCTCGACGATGCGGCCCTCGCGCCAGGAGACGCGGCCGTCGCGGATCGGCTCTCCGTCGACCGGAACGACCCAGTCGGCGGAGATGGCTCCCTCGCTCACGCCTCCGAGGGGGCGCTGCTGCGACCGGCGCGCCGGTCGAGGAACGCCGAGAGCCAGATCGCGAGCTCGAACAGGAAGAAGAGCGGGATCGTCTCGATCGTCGTCGTGACCGGATCGACGCCCGGGAGCGCGACGCCGAGACAGGCGACGAGGAAGTAGCCCATGCGGCGGTTCTTGCGGATCTTCGCCGTGGTGATGATCCCCATCTGCGTCGCGCCGACGATGAAGAGCGGCAGCTCGAAGACGAGCGTCATCGCGAGCAGGACGGTGACGCAGAACGTGAGGAAGTCCCTGGCGCGGAGGACGAGGTCGATCTGGTTCGAGTCGTAGTTCGTGAGGAAGTGCTCGGCTGCGGGCAGCGTCACGAAGTAGCCGAAGAGGAGGCCGCAGACCGCGAGCACCGCGCCGAGGGCGACAAACCACTTGATCAGCTTCACCCGTCCTTCCTGGACGGCCGGCGTGAAGAAGGCCCAGGCCTGCCAGAGGATCACGGGGAACGCCAGGATCAGGCCGAAGTAGATCGAGACCCACATCACCGTGATGAAGGCCTCGCCGACCGTGAAGGAGTGGAGCGTCTGGTGCTTCTTCGGCAGCGTCTCGACGAGCAGACGGATCAGCCGGTGGTGGAGCACATACCCGGCGACCATCCCGACGGCGACCGCGCCGATGCAGACGAACAGTCGTTGGCGCAGCTCGTCGAGATGCTCGACGATCGACGCCTCTTCACCATGGTCCAGGCGGCGCGGAAGCCGAACCCGCGGCACCCTTGCCATCGTGGGTTAGGAGACGGACTCGGTCTCGCGCTCGGAATCGGCCGACGTCGGCTGCTCAGCAGGTGTCGGTGCCGGTGCCGGCGGAGGCAGCTCGGAGCGAACTGCGGTGGTTGTCGTCTCTTCCTTCTCGCCCGTGACGGAGTCCTTGAACTCACGCATCCCGGAACCGAGCGACCGCCCGATCTCCGGAAGGCGCTTGGCGCCGAAGAGCAGCAGTGCGAGCAGAAGGAGACCGACGATCTCCAGAGGGCCAATGTTGGACATGCCACCACTGTAGCAGGGTCCCTCTGCGGTGGCGCCTCGCGGGTTCCTAGGTGCGCTCGCCGCTCCTGCCTGGGCAGCGCATCTTCCCGACCCTGCGTAAAGGTGGCCTAACGGCTACCATGGCAGCCAATTCGTGGGCGCCGGCACCGACGCCCCGTCATCCTCCGGAGGCCTGCTCTTGCCGTTGCTCGAACTCAAGGATCTGCACGTCGCGCTCGAAGATGGGACGCCGATCGTCAAGGGAGTCGATCTCACGGTCGACGCGAACGAGGTTCACGCGATCATGGGGCCGAACGGCTCCGGCAAGTCGACGCTCTCGTATGCGATCGCCGGCCACCCGGCCTACCAGATCACCCAGGGCCAGATCCTCTTCGACGGCCAGGACATCACCGAGGCCGGCGCCGACGAGCGCTCCCAGGCCGGCCTCTTCCTTGCCTTCCAGTACCCCCACGCGATCCCGGGGGTGACGGTGACGAACTTCCTGCGCACCGCGATCAACGCCGTGCGCAAGGCGAAGAACGGCGGCGTCGACGATCCGATCTCGATCAAGGAGTTCCGCGAGCAGCTCTTCGCGGCGATGGACAAGCTGAAGGTCTCACGCGAGCTCGCCTCCCGCTATCTCAACGACGGCTTCTCCGGCGGCGAGAAGAAGCGTGTCGAGATCCTGCAGATGGCGATGCTGAAGCCCCGGATCGCCGTCCTCGACGAGACCGACTCCGGCCTCGACATCGACGCGCTCAAGGTCGTCTCGGGCGGCGTCCAGAGTCTCGTCGGGCCCGAGATGGGCGCGCTCGTGATCACGCACTACAAGCGGATCCTCGAATACATCACGCCCGACCATGTCCACGTCTTCGTCGACGGCAAGATCGTCGAGTCCGGAGGCCCAGAGCTCGCCGACGTCCTCGAGGCGTCCGGCTACGAGCGCTGGGAAACCCAGAAGGAGGCAGTCGCCTGATGACGCAGATCGAGCACGAATCCCAGACGCAGACCGAGACCGAGATCGTCGAAGAGATCGGCTCCGACTATCTCGTCAAGTACGGGTTCTCGAACCCGGACGAGGCGAAGGACTACTTCTACAAGTCGGGCCGCGGCGTCTCGCACGAGGTCGTCGAGGCGATCGCCGAGCACAAGAACGAGCCGGCCTGGATGCGCAAGGTGCGCCACGACGCGCTCGACGCCTTCTTCGCGAAGCCGATGCCTCCGTGGGGCGCCGATCTCTCCGGGATCGACTTCGACAACATCTACTACTACATCCGCCCGACCGAGAAGCAGGCCAACTCCTGGGAGGATCTGCCTGCCGACATCAAGGACACCTGGGACAAGCTGGGCATCCCCGAGGCCGAGAAGAAGTACCTCGCCGGGGTCGGCGCCCAGTACGAGTCCGAGGTCGTCTACCACAAGCTCCAGGAGTCGCTCGAGAAGCAGGGCGTGATCTTCCTGGACATGGACTCGGCGCTCCGCGAGCACGAGGACATCGTCAAGCAGTACTTCGGCACCGTGATCCCGTCGAACGACAACAAGTTCGCTGCGCTGAACACGGCGGTCTGGTCGGGCGGCTCCTTCATCTACGTCCCGAAGGGCGTCAAGATCGAGCTGCCGCTGCAGGCCTACTTCCGGATCAACGCCGAGAACATGGGCCAGTTCGAGCGGACGATGATCCTCGTCGACGAGGGTGCCTACGTGCACTACGTCGAGGGCTGTACCGCCCCGATCTACTCGTCGGACTCGCTGCATTCGGCGGTCGTCGAGATCGTGGTCAAGAAGGGCGGCCGCTGCCGTTACACGACGATCCAGAACTGGTCGAACAACGTCTACAACCTGGTCACCAAGCGCGCGGTCGCCTACGAGGACGCGACGATGGAGTGGGTCGACGGCAACCTCGGCTCGAAGGTGACGATGAAGTACCCCGCGATCTGGCTGATGGGCCCCCGCGCGCACGGCGAGGTGCTCTCGATCGCGTTCGCCGGCGCCGGCCAGCATCAGGATGCAGGCGGCAAGTGCGTCCACGTCGCCGAGGACACGACCTCCGTGATCACCTCGAAGTCGATCTCGAAGAACGGTGGCCGGGCCGGCTACCGCGGGCTCCTCGAGGTGGCGAAGGGCGCGAAGCGCTCGAAGTCGAAGGTCGTCTGCGACGCGCTCATCCTCGACGACGAGTCGCGCTCCGACACGTACCCGACGATCCGCATCGACGAGGACGAGGTCGACATCGGTCATGAGGCGACCGTCTCGAAGATCGGCGAGGAGCAGCTCTTCTACCTCATGTCGCGCGGCCTCAGCGAGTCGGAGGCGAGCGCCATGGTCGTGTCGGGCTTCGTCGAGCCGATCACCAAGGAGCTCCCGCTCGAGTACGCCGTCGAGATGAACCGGCTGATCCAGCTGCAGATGGAAGGGTCGGTTGGCTAATTCGCAGGCTGCGGTCGCGTATGACGCGCTGCCGCTGCCGACGACGCGCGACGAGGCCTGGCGCTTCACCGACCTGAAGGGGTTCGACCCGGCCGCCTTCTCGGCGCAGCCGGAGGACGGCACGTTCGAGACGGTCTCCGTCCTGCCCGAGCTCGAGATCGCGGGCCTCGCCGAGGTCAGCGAGCAGGGTCTGCACATCCGCGTCGCCCCCGAGGTCGAGGGCGTCCGTTTCGAGGCGCTCGGCGAGGATCACCCGCTGCTGCATTCGCTCGTCGGCTGGGACGAGAAGTTCGCCGCCCACAACGCGGCGGTCTGGAAGCACGGCCTGCTCGTCCACGTGGCGAAGGGCGTCCAGCTCGACCGGCCGCTCTACGTCCGGATCGCCAACTCGGTTCCGGGCGGCTCTCTCTTCTGGCGCCTGCTCGTCGTCGCCGACGAAGGCTCGAACTTCTCGCTGATCGAGGAGTACGCCTCGTCGACGCCCGACCTGCCCTCCTACTCGAATGCGGTTGCCGAGCTCTTCGTCAACCAGGCGGCGAAGTTCGAGTACGTCTCGATCCAGAACCTCTCGCGCGAGACCTTCCACTTCGCGACCCATCACGCCCGGGTCGAGCGCGACGCGACCCTCGACTGGGTGGCCGGCGGCTTCGGGTCAAAGCGCGGCAAGGTGCGGATCCAGAACGATCTCAACGGCCCCGGCGCCACCTCGCGCGTCACCGGCGCCTACTTCACCGACGGCGAGCAGCAGCTCGACTACGACACCTTCCAGGAGCACATCGCGCCGTCG
>CAIYXH010000223.1 GCA_903930195.1 uncultured Actinomycetes bacterium
CTTCGGCACGGGCGCCTCGGCGCTCCTGCCTGCGATCTCCCGCGTCGGCGGCGACGTGATCGGCCTCGACTGGCGGATCCGTCTCGACGACGGCTGGCGTCTTGCCGGTGCGGACAAGGCCGTCCAGGGCAATCTCGATCCGACCGTCCTGCTCGGGCCGTGGGAGCGCGTCGAGCAGGCGGCGCGCGCCGTGATCGCGCAGGCGGACGGCCGGCCCGGCCACATCTTCAACCTCGGTCACGGCGTGCTGCCGGCCACCGATCCCGACGTGATCGGCCGGCTCCGCGCGCTCGTCTCCGAGGAAACTGCACGCGACCTCGGCTAGCGTCTCCGGGATGCAGACGGTAGTCCTGCTGATGGCCTATGGCTCGCCCGAGAGCCTCGCCGACGTTCCGGCGTACTACGCCGACATCCGCGGCGGCCGGCCGATCGCGCCCGAGAAGCTGGTCGAGCTGACGGAGCGCTACCGCCGGATCGGGATCCAGGACTCGAACCCGCTCAACGCGATCACGGAGGAGACGCGCGCCCGGCTCGCGGAGGAGCTCGGCCTGCCCGTCCTCACCGGGATGAAGCACTGGCCGCCACGGATCGCCGAGGCCACCGAGACCACGCTCGCGGGCGGTGCAGACCGGATCGTCGGGCTGGTGCTCGCACCGCACTACTCGCGGATGTCGATCGCGGGCTATCGCAGCCAGCTCGAGGCCGCGCTCGAGGACCGCGCCGAGCTGGTCTTCATCGAGAGCTGGCACGACGACCCGGGCTTCGTCGGCTTTCTCGCCGACCGGATCCGCGGCACCGACGCGCACGTCATCTTCACCGCCCACTCGCTGCCCGCGCGGATCGTCGACGAGGGCGACCCCTACCGCGACCAGCTGCTCGAGACCGCGCGGCTCGTCGCCGAGGCAGCCGGGATCACGAGCTGGTCGTTCTCCTTCCAGAGCGAGTCGTCGACCGGCGAGCCCTGGCTCGGGCCGGACATCTGCGACCACCTCGACGAGCTCCACGGCGAGGGCATCGGCAAGGTGCTCGTCTGCCCGGTCGGCTTCGTCTCCGACCACCTCGAGATCCGCTGGGACATCGACACCGAAGCCGTCGACAAGGCCCGTGAGCTCGGCATGGAGCTCGCCCGGATCGAGATGCCGAACGCCGAGCCGCGCTTCATCGGCGTGCTCGCAGACGTCGTACGCGGCGCACTCCCGGGCGAGACCGAGGGGACGTGACCCCCGGCCAGATCGTCGTCGATCGGGTCTCTCAGCGCTTCCGCGTCTCGGCCGCCGCGCAGCGCACGCTCAAGGACGCCGTCATCTCGCGCGGCCGCACGCGGGCGACCGACGTGTGGGCGCTCCGCGACGTCTCGCTCCGCGCCGAGCCCGGGGAGGCGCTCGCGCTCGTTGGCCGCAACGGCTCCGGCAAGACGACGCTGCTGCGGCTCGTCTCCGGCATCTTCCATCCGACGGCCGGGCACATCGAGGTCGGTGGGCGGATCGGGTCGCTGCTCGAGCTCGGCGCCGGCTTCCATCCGGACTTCACCGGCCGCGAGAACGTCTTCCTGAACGGCTCGATCCACGGCCTCTCCCGTGCGCGGATCCGCGAGCTGATGGACGAGATCGTCGCCTTCGCCGAGCTCGAGCGCGCAATCGACCTGCCCGTGCGCACCTACTCGTCGGGGATGTACATGCGCCTCGGGTTCGCAGTCGCCGCGCACATCCAGGCCGACGTCCTGCTCCTCGACGAGGTCTTTGCGGTCGGCGACGAGGACTTCCAGCGCAAGTGCTTCGGCAAGATCGCCGAGTTCAAGCGGAACGGCGGCACGATCGTCTTCGTCTCGCACGACGCGCAGGCGGTCGAGCGCCTCTGCGACCGCGCCGTGCTCCTCCGCCAGGGTGAGGTGGCCTTCGACGGCCCGACGGCCGACGCGATCGTCCGCTACCGCCAGCTCCTCTCCGAGGACCGGAACCCGGACGAGGTCGGCGCCGGCCTGCGGGAGTGGGGAAGCGGCGAGGCGCGGATCGCCTCGGCGCGGCTGCTCGACAGTGACGGCGACGAGCGCAACCAGTTCACGCCGGGCGAGGCGGCGACGCTCGAGCTCGAGCTCAGCGCCGTCCCCGGGGTCGCCGCGCCGCGCGTGGCGGTCGACGTGTGCGACGCTGACGGAGTCGTGCTCTCCTCCGTCGTCACCGAGACCGCGCCGCTCGGCTGGGATAGCCGCGGTGGCACCACGGTCGCCCGCTTCGCGATCGACCGCCTGCCCTACGCCGACGGCAGCTTCCGCGTGCGCTGCGCCCTCCTCGGCGACGGCGACCACCTCCTGCACTCGCTCGACCAGGCCGCGCGGTTCCTGATCTATCCGCCTGGTGGCGAAACGGGCACGGTCCTGCTGCGGGGCAGCTGGTCGCTGCAGGACAACGGCGCCTCCACGCCAAGCGAGCACGCATGAGCTCGCGCACCTGCCCCGACTGGCCGCAGCTGATGGAGATCGCGCCGGAGCTGCAGTTCAAGCACTACACCCTGCGTGAGGCTCAGCTTCCGGCCGACGCGCTCGTCGCGGTCGAAGGCGTCGGCCACGACGACGTGGCGATCTGCTGCGACCTCGAGAGCCACGTCTTCAACGCGGAGCACACCGAGCTCTCGGTGGCCGAGGCGCTGCGGGCGTCGCACTGGTTCGACCTCCGCGAGTGGTCGAGCCGTTCCTGAGGCCGGCCGAGCCGCAGCTACCGCCCCGGCGGTAGTGTCATCCCGAGATGCCGACCCTCGTCGTCCCCTTTCGCGAGGCGGAGGGTAAGAGCCGGCTGGCGCCGCTCTCCCCGTCCGACCGCGTCCTCGTCGCGCAGGCCATGCTCGCGGACGTCCTCGCGGCGTGCGCCGTCGTCGGCCGCACCTTCGTGGTCGGGGCCGGCGACCTCGACGTCGGACAGGCCGAGCTCGTCGCCGATCCGGGCGGCGGCCAGGGCCGTGCGGTGAGCGCTGCGCTCGATGCCGTCGTTGTTGCCGGCGTCCCGGGGCCGTACCTGGTCGTGAACGCCGACCTCCCGTGCGCCACGCCGCGCGACTTGCTCGCGCTCGCGGGCGTCGTCCCGGAAGGCGGCCTCGCGTACGCCCCCGCCTCCGACGGCACGACCAACGCCGTCGCCTTCGAATCCGTCGGTCTCTTCGCCCCGGTCTACGGGCCGGGCAGCGCCGAGCGCTTCGCGAAGCTCGCGCCGTCGCGTGCGCTCGAGATCCCGAACCTCGCGGACGACGTCGATACCCTCGCCGATCTGGAGCGTCTCGAAGAGCGCCTCGGCGAGCGGACGCTCGCCGCGCTGCGCCGCGTGCGGATCGGTGCTCCTGCATGAAAGCCATGGCATGAAGGTCACCGCGCTCTCGGGCGGTGTGGGTGGCGCGCGGTTCCTGCGCGGCCTCGTCGCGCTGCAGGCCGCAGGCGAGCTCGACGAGTTGACCGTCGTCGGCAATGTCGGCGACGACCTCGAGATCCTGGGGCTCCACGTCTCGCCCGACCTCGACTCCGTCCTCTACGCGCTCGCCGGGCTCTCCGACGAGGAACGCGGCTGGGGCCGCGCCGACGAGACCTGGAATGCCCTCGAGAGCGCCGGCGCACTCGGCGGCGACGCGTGGTTCCGGCTCGGCGATCGCGACATCGGCCTGCACCTCGTGCGTAGCCAGGGGCTGCGTGAGGGACGCCCGCTCTCCGCGGTGACGGCGGAGCTCGCCCGCGCGTGCGGCCTCGGGCTGACGCTGCTCCCGGCGACCGACGATCCGCTGCGCACCTTCCTCGAGACGCCGGCCGGGACGTTCCCGTTCCAGACCTGGTTCGTCGGCCACGGTCACCGCGACGAGGTCGACGCCGTCCACTACGCGGGTGCTCCCGAGGCGACGCCTGCGCCGGGCGTCATCGAGGCGATCGAGGCCGCCGACGTGCTCGTGCTGACCCCGAGCAACCCGTACGTCTCGATCCACCCGATTCTGGCCGTGCCGGCCATCCGCGAGGCGGTCGCGGCGCGCGCGGTGCCGTGCGTCGCGGTCAGCCCGCTGATCGGCGGCAAGGCCGTCAAGGGCCCCGCCGACCGCATGCTCGCGCGCATGGCGGGCGGCACGGCCCCGGCAGACGTTGCCGGCTGCTACGCGGGTCTCATCGATGCCCTCGTGATCGACGAGGCCGATGGCGACGCGGCGCGGCCGGACGACGTCCGCATCGTCGTCACCCAGACCCTGATGCGCGACGACGAGGCCCGGCTCCGGCTCGCCGCCGCTGTCCTCGAGGCCGCCGGGACGCCCGCGTGAAGGTCGCGATCCTCGGCGGCACGGGCAGCTTCGGCGGCGCGCTCGCGGCGCGCCTCGTGGCGCTCGGCGAGGACGACGTCGTGATCGGCTCCCGCGACGCCGAGCGTGCCGCCGCTGCAGCGGCCGAGCTCGGAGGCCGTGCAAGCGGTGCGACGAACGTCGACGCCGTTGCCGGGTGCGATCTCGTCGTGCTGGCCGTCAAGGCCGAGGCCGCGCTCGACACGGCCCGTGAGGTCGCGGACGCGCTCGGCGAGACGCCGCTCCTCTCGGTCGCAAGCGCGCTCTCGTTCTCGAAGGACGGCGTGCGGCCCGATCCAGACGTGCTCTCGGTGGCGGAGCGCATCCAGGAGCTCGTCGCCGGGCCCGTCACGGCAGGTCTTCACTCGATCGCAGCTGCGAACCTCGACGAGGCGCCGCCGGAAGAGGATGCACTCATCTGCGGCGACGACGCCGACGGGAAGGCGCTCGCGCTCGAGCTCGCCGGCAAGGTCGTCGCCGGCCGGGCGCTCGACTGCGGACCGCTTGCAGGCGCACGCACGCTCGAAGGTCTCACCGCGGTGATCGTCAACCTGAATCGCCGCTACAAGGCCCACGCCGGGATCCGCGTCTCCGGCCTCTCGTGATCTCGATCCTTCCCGTTGCGGGGCTGCCCGAGATCCAGGCGGGTGACGACCTCGGCGCGCTCGTCTCCGGCGTCTTCGCGCTGGCGGAGGGTGACGTGGTCGTCGTTGCGCAGAAGGCCGTCTCGAAGTCCGAGGGCCGGGTGGTCTCGCTCGACGACGTCGTTGCCTCGACCGAGGCCCACGAGATCGCCGGCGGCAAGATCGACCCGCGCGAGACGGAGGTGATCCTGCGCGAGACGACTCGGGTCGTCCGTCGCCGCGAGGAGCTCGTGATCTCCGAGACCCGCCACGGCTTCGTCTGCGCCTCGGCCGGCGTCGATCACTCGAACGCTGCCGGCGAGGACCTGCTCATCCTGCTCCCCGAGGACGCCGACGCGAGCGCCGCGCGCATCCGGGCGTCGATCCGCGCGCACGCGGACGTGTCCGTCGCCGTGCTCGTCACCGACTCGTTCGGGCGGCCGTTCCGCACCGGCACGACCGACGTCGCGATCGGCGTCGCCGGGCTCGCGC
>CAIYXH010000224.1 GCA_903930195.1 uncultured Actinomycetes bacterium
AGGCGGCGCTCGCGAAGGCGCAGAAGCGCGCAACGCTCCTCAAGGAGCTTGCGACGCTGAAGGTGTCCGAGCACAAGCTCGCCGTTCGGCATGCAGCGGCGAAGACCGCTGCGGCAAAGCACGCGCTCGCGAAGCGGATCTCCTCGGTGAAGCTCGCCGAGAAGCAGCTCGCAGCACGGATCGCGCTGCTCAAGTAGAGCGGCGGAACGGAGGGGCGGGGCGCTCGCGAGAGCGCTTCGCCCTTGCTGTTCGTCCGTGGGTGAACCGCTCCGGGAGATCGCCGGAATACGGGGTGCGCGCGGGTTCTGAACGAGCCCTTAATTCTCCGGCAACTCCGCCTGAAGCTGCGCTACCCTCGAAGAGATGACCCGACTCCAGACAGCTGTCACCACCGCATGGAAGCTCTGGATTGCAGCCGGGCTCGTCGTGCTCGCCGCAGCGCTCGTGCCGATGGCGCAGGCGCGCGGCGCAGCGACGCTCAATCTGACGGTGACGTTCACCGCGACCGGGTCGATCACCGTCACGCTGCCCGACGGGACGCCTGTCGGGACGACGAGCGGCACGCCCACCACGATCCCCGCCGGCTACTACACGGTGCAGGAGTGGGGGCCGGGCGGCTGTACGCAGGTGCCGTACTTCGAGATTCACGGGCCGCAGGAGAACGTGCGCGACAACCTCACCGAGGGCGAGGTCAACGCGCTCACCTATACGGCCTACTTCGCCCCGAGCTCCACCTACACGTGGATCAACGACGCGACCGGCACTCCGCACACCTTCGTCACGGGCTCGACGCTCGTCGGAACGCCGCCGCCCGTTGCCGGGTCGACCTTGGCGAATGCCGGTGAGGCCAGCTCACAGGATCTCGTCGGCTCCGCGGTGGCGCCCTTCCGCGGCAAGCTCGTCGGCACCGTCACGGCCACCGGCAAGCTCTCGCTGCTCTTCAAGGGCGCGCGGCCCACGACGCTCGCTCCCGGCCGCTACACCGTCGTCGTCAAGGATCAGAGCACCAAGGTCGGCCTCAAGCTGGCCGAGGCGAAGGGCATGAAGATGACGGTGACGACCGCGCCGTTCACCGGCACGCGTACCGCCTCGATCAAGCTCACGTCGGGCAAGGTCTCCGTCGGCACCACCGCCGGCGTCAAGAGCTTCAGCCTCGCTGTCAGCTGAGTCGGCTCTAGGCTTCGCGGCATGCCGCGTGTTGGGAAGCAGGACGCACCGCAGCAGCGCCTCGTCGTAGCCGCCGTCCTCGCCGTCCTCGTGATCGTCGGCGGGCTCCTCGTCCGCCACGGCACCTTCGCCCGGCTCGACCAGTGGTCGGTCGACCACCTGATGAGGTCCGTCGACACGAGCGGCCAGCCGTACACCGCGCTCACCTTGGGGCAGTTCCGCCCCTTTGCAACGGGCAGCCCGCTCTGGGACGAGATCCTCGCGACGATCGTCTTCCCGGCATCCGCGGTCGTCTCGGGGCTCGTCGTGGCCGTCGTGGCCGCCGTGTTCGCCCGCCGGCAGCGCCTCGACCTCGCGGCGTTGGTTGTCGGCATCTGGGTTGCCGCGAACGCGCTCGAGACGCTGCTCAAGCACGAGCTGCTCCGCCCCGGGGTCTATGCGACCCGGCCCGACGGGACGCTGGTGCGCATCGCGAGCTTCGATCACTCGTACCCGAGCGGGCACGCGCTCCGGGCGTGCGTGACGGCGTTCGTGATCGCGCTTGCGTGGCGCAGCTCGGTTCCGCTCGTGGCCCTCTGGGCTGCTGCGGCGCCCGCGATCCTCGTCGTGACCGGCGCACACGTGCTCACGGATGTGGTCGGAGGCGCGCTGCTGGGCATCGCGTTTTGCCTTGTTGCCAGCGTCGTCGCCGACCGTCGTGGGGAGGGCTGTCGTGTCCGATCCGGCTGAGCTCGACGCACTCCTCGACGCCGTCGACACCGGGGCGTTCTCGGACGCGCTCGCGGTGCTCGCCTGGGTGGCCGGCCGCGAAGTCCCGCTTCCGGCGGACGAGCTCAACGGCGCGCGCCGGCGTGCGCTGCTCGTGCATGCAAACGGCGGCGATCTGCGCCGTGAGCCGGCGGTCGACGATCCGGCGGTCAAAGGCCTGGCGGCCGAGCTCCACACCGACGAGCGGCGCGACCTGCTCGGCGCGGGTGTCGACCACCTCGTCACGGCCGCGCGGCTGCACGACATCGCGCGCGACGCGATCCTCTATCTCGCCGCCGATCCCGACCTCGCATGGCGCCTCTTCGCCCTCGGCCTGCTCGCCGAGGAGCTGGACGAGTGACGCCCGCCGTGCAGGTGCTGCAGCGGGCGAATGTCCCGTTCACGCTGCACGAGTACGACGGCGTCGCCTTCGGTGAGGGTGACTACGCGGCTGCGGTCGCAGAGGTGCTCGGCGTCGAGCCTGGGCGGCTCCACAAGACGCTTGTCGCCACCGTCGGAGGCACGCTCGGGCTCTACGTCGTCCCGTCCGACCGCCAGCTCGACCTGCGGAGCCTGGGGAAGGGCGCGACGATCGCGGACCGCACGCAGGCAGAGCGCGCCACCGGGTACGTCGCGGGCGGGATCAGCCCGGTCGGAGGCCGACGGCGGCTGCCGACGACGATCGACGCAGCCGCGCTCGAGCACGCGACGATCCTCGTCAGTGCCGGACGGCGAGGGCTGCAGCTCGAGCTCGATCCCCATGACCTCGTGGCGGTCACCGGTGCTGACGTGCGCGCGATCGCCGCGCAATCTGCCTGAAGGCATCGTGGCGAATCCGCAAAGAGTGTGGCACTGTTCGAGGACTGGTCTTTCGTCTAGGAGGGGTCTCTTGCGGTTGATCGTCATCTCTGTCCTTGCGGCTGCGCTCGTGCTCGTGCCGGCCGCGCTCGCGTCCCAGGTTGTGGTCGCGAATACGAATGTCACGAACATCACGCTCGGCGTGAACGCCAAGGGTGAGGCGATGTTGAGCTACGTCCAGGGCGGCAAGCAGGTGCACGTGCTCGCCTCGGGCGGCGAAAACGCGATCGCTCCGGTCGAGGGTGGCAAGCAGACCGCCTTCACGCTCGCCTACGACGGCGGCTACAAGCAGCAGTACTCGAGCGACCCGAACGTGCAGGCCGGACTCTCGAAGCTCTAGAAGGACAAGTCGACCCAGGCGACGCTGATCGCGGCGCTGCACGGTGACCAGGCTGCCTTCGCAAAGCTGCCGCCGGCGACGCGCGCAAGAAGGCGCTCAGCGCGAAGATCAACGGCACCGACTGGCCCGCAGTCAGGTCCGGCACGAAGTCGATCAACGCCGACTACGCGGCCCTGAAGACGATGCAGACCGCCGCGACGGACTACTGGAAGACCTTCACGTGCCCGAGGTACGACGGGCCGGCCCTCGCCGACGAGGTCGCGGCCTGCAAGGCGCCGGACGGCAGCTACTGGGCCGTCCAGTCGTGGGATCGCGACCTGCCCGACTACGGCGTCCCGCCGAGTGCCGAGCAGGCCACGAACGAGGTGCATCTCTCGCACTGGACGGGCGCGCTGCCGGCGCTTGACGTCCACGTCGACTGGGCCTACAACGGCCAGTGGAATCACCTCTGGGGCACGTACACCTACAACGGCACCGGGGTCTACGGCTTCAAGTCGACGGCCTCCGGTGCGCCGCTCGACAGCTTCGGCCGCAACCTCTACGTCGACACCTACAACTCGGCCTACGGGTCGGGCTGGCAGCGTGAGAACAGCTTCCTGACGCACAAGCCCGGCGGCTCGTGGTGCTACAGCGTCAACCCGCACGGGGCGCATCCGGCCGGGACGGGCAGCCAGTACCGGCTGACGATCCTCGGCCCCGGTGTCGCACCCGACGTCAGCGTCACGGTCAACGCGCCCGGCGCGTACAACAAGGCCGCGCAGGCGCCCGACAACGCTGCACTCGCGGCGCTGAACGACCCGGCCTGCAAGCCGCACTGAGCCGCGCTCCGCGACACCCGGCTCCGGCCGGGTGTCGCGCCCGATAGCCTCGTCCCGCGGTGACGGTCGTGGTGATCTTCGACATGGACGGCGTGCTGATCGACTCCGAGCACGTCTGGGACGGCGTGCGCGAGCGGCTCGCTCACGCACGCGGCGGTGCCTGGCACCCAGGCGCGCAGCGCGACATGATGGGCATGAGCTCCGTCGAGTGGTCGCGGTACATGCACGACCGCATCGGGCTCTCGGAGAGCCCGGAGGAGATCAACCGCCTCGTGGTCGACGAGATGCTCCAGCTCTACGCCGACGGGCCGCCCTGGATCGAGGGCGCGCCCGAGGCCGTGCGCCGCACCGCCGAGACCTGCCGGATCGGGCTTGCGTCGTCGTCGAACCGCGAGCTGATCGATGCCGTCCTCGCCGCAGGCGGGCTGACCGAGCTCTTCGGGGCGACCGTCTCGTCGGAGGAGGTCCCGCGCGGCAAGCCGTCGCCTGACGTCTACCTCGAGGCTGCGCGCCGCCTCGGCGTCGACCCGACGACCTGCATCGCCGTCGAGGACTCGCACAACGGCATCCGCGCGGCCAAGGCCGCGGGCATGGCCTGCGTTGCGATCCCGGATGAGCGCTTCCCGCCGGGCGACGCGCTCGCCGAGGCCGACATCGTCGTCGGCTCGCTGGCCGAGCTCACGCCCGAGCTCTGGGCACGACTCTCGTAGATCACCGGGACAGCCCCTTGCGGGGACAGCCCCGCTACGAGAGGACGGTCGCGCGGGGGAGAGCCCCGACGCGGGACGTACGGGCGACGACGTTCGCCTCGATCAGCTGCGCCGCGATCGTGACGGCGACCTCCTCGGGCGTGCGGGCGCCGATCTGGATGCCGATCGGGGCGCTGAGGCGGGCGAGATCGGCCTCGCCGATCCCGGCGTCGCGGAGGCGCGCGTTGCGGTCGCTGCGGGTCTTCTCGCTGCCGATCGCGCCGATGTAGCCGGCCTTGCTCGCCAGGGCGAGCGTGAGGGCGGGGATGTCGAACTTGAGGTCGTGGGTCATCATGCAGATCGCCGTGCGCGCATCGACCGGGGCGTGCTCGAGGAACTCGTCGGGCCACTCGTCGGTGAGGACGTCGGCCTCGGGAAAGCGCTCGGCGGTGAGGAAGACGCGGCGTGGATCGCAGACGGTGACCTTGTAGCCGAGAAACTTGCCCATGGGCACGAGCGCTGCGACGTGGTCGCTCGCGCCGAAGAGGTAGAGGTTCGGGCGCGGGGCGTACGACTCGACGAAGACGAGGTCGCCCTCGGCGTTCTCGACGATGCCGCTCTCGCCCAGGTCGAGGAGGTTGCGCGCTGCCCGGTCGAGAACGTCGTCGCCGGAGCCCCGCTCGGCCGTGATCGCCGCCTGCTCACCGAAGCCGGAGTCGGAGATGCGCACCGCGAAGGCGAGCGGGGTGTCCGCGCGCACGGCTTCGGCGACGAGCGGCAGCAGCGTCCGGTCGAGTTCGTAGACGGCCACGGCGATCGTCCCGCCGCAGGAGAGCCCGACGTCGAAGCCGTCCTCGTCGTCGAGCCCGAAGCGGCAGATGCGCCCGGGAGCGCCGTTCAGCACCTCGCCGGCCTCGCGGATGACGACAGGCTCGACACAGCCACCGGTCACCGAGCCGGCGATCTGACCCGTTGCGGCAACAGCGACAGCGGCGCCGGGGTCGCGCGGCGCAGAGCCGATCCGCTCCACGACGGAGCCGAGGGCCACGCGGGTCCCGTCTGCCGTCCATCGCTCCAGGATCTCGACGATGTCCTTCATCAACCACCTCTGCGCTGCGTCATGACCAACGTTGTCACCAAACGGTCTCCTGAAATGTAGCTCGGTTGACGCCTCACATTCAAGTCATTCCCAGGTAGGTTTCCCTCGATGCAAAGTCAGGCAACCACGCTGCGCGCCGTTGCGCTCCCGCACGCAGGGCTCGCGACCGACGCCGTGCTCGTCGCCGGCGGTGCCGCGTTCGTCGCGCTCGCCGCGCAGGTGAGCTTCCATCTCGGCTTCACACCGGTTCCGATCACGGGCCAGACCGGGGCGGCGCTGCTCGTCGGCGCGGCGCTCGGCTCGATCCGCGGTGCCGCAAGCCTGATCCTCTACCTGCTCGTCGGCATCGCCGGCGTGCCGGTCTACTCGGATCACACGCACGGCTGGTCGGTCTTCTCAGGTGCGACCGGCGGCTACATCGTCGGCTTCGTGATTGCAGCCGCGCTCGTCGGCTTTCTGGCCGAGGGCCGGTGGGATCGCGAGTTCTCCTCGGCGCTCTCGGCGATGCTGATCGGCAGCGTCACGATCTACGCCTGCGGTCTGTTCTGGCTGCATCACGATCTGCACGTCAGCTGGTCGACCACGTTTGCCGACGGGCTGTACCCGTTCGTGCTCGGCGACCTCGCCAAGGTCTTCATCGCGGCGCTCGCTCTGCCGAGCGCGTGGCGGCTCGTCCGCCGCTTCAGCTCATAGGCTCAGGCGGCCGGTGGCCGCAGCACCGCGAACTGGTCCGTGATCTCGAGAGCGCGGACGCGGAAGCCGAACAGGGCTGCCGGCCTGCCGCCCGAGGGGCCCGACTCGCGCTGCGTCCCCGTGGGGACGAGCAGGTTACGGCGGAGCAGGACGCGCTGGAGGTTCGTCGCCGAGACGTCGTGCCCGAGCGCAGCCCGATAGAGGCCGCGCAGCTGCGAGATCGTGAACTCCTCGGGCGCGAGGGCGAAGCCGATGTTCGTGTACGAGAGCTTGGCGCGCAGGCGCTCGCGGCCGGCAAGGACGATCGGGGTGTGGTCGAAGGCGAGCTCCGGCAGTTCGTCGACCGGGTGCCAACGCGTGTCGTCCGGAAGCGCCGGGTCGAGGTCCGACGGAATCAGGCCGAGGAACGCGGTCGCGAGCTCACGCCCGAGCGGGTTGCGATCCGGCTCGCTGCGGGTCTCGAGCTGCTCGAGATGTGAGAGCTCGCGGACGTCGACCTTGGCGGCGAGGTGGCGGCGGATCGACTGGGCGAGCGTCTCGTCGGGCGCGAGCGCGCCGCCGGGGAGCGACCAGTTGCCGGCGAAGGGCTCGAGCGCGCGCTCCCAGAGGAGCACCTGCAGCACCCCGTCGCGCACCTGCAGCACGACCGCGACGACGGCGTGGGAGGGTGGTGCGGCTGTTTTCGCCCAGGGGTCGTAAACCATGTAGACTCCTGCACAGGTTATCGACTTTGAGGAGAAAACCTCCGTGATCGCAGAATTGACACACGCAAACCTCGAATCGATCGTCCGCGCGGCTCTCGCCGAGGACGTCGGCGACGGCGACCGGACGACCGACGCGATCGTCCCGGCCGAGGCGCTCTGCGTGGCCGATCTCGTCTTCGAGGAGCCGGGTGTCATCTGTGGGCTGCGCGCGGCGGCCGCCGTCTTCGAGGCGCTCGACGAGCGCGTCGAGGTCGAGGCGCTGTTCGACGAGGGCGCCCGCGTCGACGAGGCGGGAACCGTCGTGGCGCATGTCTCGGGGCCCGCTCGGGCCGTGCTCACAGGCGAGCGCACCGCGCTGAATCTGCTTCAGCACCTCTCCGGCATCGCGACGATCACCGCACGGTACGTCGGCGAGGTCGCCGGTACGGGGACGACCATCCTCGACACCCGCAAGACGACGCCGGGCCTGCGCGAGCTCGAGCGCTACGCCGTGCGCTGCGGCGGCGGGACGAACCACCGGTTCGGCCTGCACGACGCCGTGCTCGCGAAGGAGAACCACCTGCGCATCGCCGGCGGCATCGTCCCGGCGGTCGCCGCGCTGCGCACGGCGCACGCCTCGCCGATCGAGGTCGAGGTCGAGACGCGCGAGGAGCTGCTTGCTGCGCTCGAGCTCGGGGTCGAGCGCATCCTGCTCGACAACATGACCCCCGAGGAGGTGCGCGAGTCCGTCGAGCTGACAGCCGGCCGCGCCGGCCTCGAGGCCTCCGGCGGTGTCACCCTCGCCACCGTCCGCGCCTACGCCGAGGCCGGCGTCGACTTCGTCTCGATCGGCGCGCTG
>CAIYXH010000225.1 GCA_903930195.1 uncultured Actinomycetes bacterium
ACTCGCTCAGCCAGGTCGAGGCGATCCCTGCCGCCCACGTGGGCGACCACGAACCGGCTCCTGCGCCTGAGGACTGAGCTCCTCCCGTCAGAACCATCTGCGGCGCCGACGTCCCGGTCTCCCCGGGACGTCGGCGTTCGCGAGGATCGCCTGCGGCACCTCGACCGTGAGCCAGCGGGCGAGCGCGTCGTCCTCGAGCGCACGCATCGCAGCACTGACGCCGGCCGCCCGGAGCCACGCGGCGTGCGCGTCACTCGCGATGACGTGGACGAGCTCGAGCCGGAGCAGCCGTCGCGCCGTGTCGTGCGCTTCGTGGCCGCCGCGGCCGTCGAGCGAGCTCGCCGTGACCTGGACGAGCGCACCGGCCTCGACGACACCGTGGACGAGCTCCGGCTGCTCCTGCACAGACGGATTCCGCTCGGGATGGGCGAGCAGCACCCGGAAGCCGTCGGCCTGGAGCCGCTCGACCCGCTCCGGGAAGTCGGCCGGCCAGGAGTAGTAGGGCGTCTCGACGAGGAGCCAGCTGCTGCCGCCGAGCCCGAAGCGGCGCAACTCCTCGACCGGACGCGCGAGCTCCGAGATCGCGACCTCGCCGCCCCGGACGACCTGGATCAGCTCGCCCGCCGTCTGCTGGACCTGCGCGAGGGCCGCCTCCATGGCCTCGGGCGTCGTCGGGAAGTCGTCGCGCACGTGGGGTGTCGCCGCGAGCACCGTGATCCCGTCGTCGGCGGCCGCCTGGCAGATCGCAAGCGACTCCTCGAGGGTGCGCGCGCCGTCGTCGAGCCCCGGCAGGACGTGGCTGTGGAGGTCGATCATCGCGCCGCGAGCTAGAGCGCGGCGAGCTCGAGCAGGAGCTCGCGTGCAGCGGAGATGCCGAGCGGGACGTACTCGGCGACGAGCCGCTCGTTCGGCGAGTGGACGTTCGAGTCGGAGAGCCCGAAGCCGGTGATGATCGTGGGGATCCCCTTGTCGGCGAGCGCCGGGACGATCGGCAGCGTGCCGCCCGAGCGGATCAGCGCCGGCCGGCGGCCGAGCGCGCGCTCGAAGGCCACGAGCCCGAGCTGGATCGCCTTCGCGTCGGGGTCCATCCGTCCCGGTGCGGCCGACGACCAGCGCTCGATCTCGATCGTCGCACCCTCCGGCACCGACGCGCGCAGGAGCCGCTCGAGCTCGGGCGCGATCTCCTCGACCTGCTGACCCGGGGCGAGCCGGATCGAGAGATTCGCCTGCGCCTCGACCGGAAGCACCGTCTTCTGGAGCTGCGGCGAGCCGCCCTCGATGCCGTTCACGTCGAGTGCCGGCTCGGCGAAGGTACGGAGATAGAACTCGTCGGCGGCCTTGGCATCGGCCGGTGACGCACCCTGGCCGCCGAGCTCCTCCGTCCCACTCGGAAGCTCACGCCAGCCGGCGAGCTCCTCCTCGGTCGGAACGGCGATGCCCTTGCGGAGCGACTCGACGAGCCGTCCGTCGCGCGCGACGATCTGGGCGATCGTGAGCGAGAGCGCATGCACCGCGTTCATGGCCGCGCCGCCGTAGATCCCCGAGTGGAGGTCGCGCGTCCCAGTGCGCACCGTGACGTGGAAGTAGACGAGGCCGCGGGTCGCCATGTTGAAGGCCGGGACGCCGGGCCGGATCAGATCGCTGTCGAAGATCACCGCGGCGTCGGCGCCGCGCGCGTCGGCTTCGAGGAACTCGACGATCGAATGGCCGCCGGTCTCCTCCTCGCCGTCGCAGCAGAAGCGGACGTTGACCGGCAGCTCACCGGCCTGCGCGAGCTCGCGGACGGCCGAGAGCAGCATGAACAGCTGGCCCTTGTCGTCGACGGTGCCGCGGCCGTAGAGGTAGCCGTCACGGAGCTCGGGCTCGAACGGGGCAGACTCCCAGAGCTCGAGCGGGTCGGCGGGCTGGACGTCGAAGTGGCCGTAGAAGAGCACGGTCGGCGCATCGCCTCCACCCGAGGCGGGCACCTCGGCGTTCACGAGCGGCTGTCCGTTCCAGTCGATCAGCTCGGCGGTGCCGCCGGCGGCCTGGATGAAGTCGCAGACCCACTGCCCGGCGCGCTTGACGTCGCCCGCGCGCGCCGGATCGGCCGAGACGGACGGGATGCGCAGGAACTCCGCGAGTTCGTCGAACCAGGGCTCCGTCATCTCGATGAGTGTAATGCGGCGCACCGGGACAGGGTTGAAGCCCTGCCTCTACCGAACAGCGTCAGGCGACGTCGCGGAGCGGCTCAGCCTCGGCGAGGGCGCGCAGCTTCTTCAGCGACTGGCTCTCGATCTGGCGGATGCGCTCGCGGGTGACGTTGAACGTCCGCCCGACCTCGTCCAGGGTCTGCGGCGCGTAGCCGTTCAGGCCGAAGCGCAGCTCGAGCACCTGCCGATCGCGCTCCGGCAGGAGTGACAGCGCCTTGGCGAGCGCCTCGTTACGCATCGTCAGATCGGCGGACTCGTCGGGGAGCGGTTGGGCCTCGTCCGTGAGGAAGTGCCCGAACTCGGACTCGTCGTCGTCCCCGACCGGCTTCTCGAGCGAGACCGGCGTCTGGGCGGTGCGGCGGATTCCCTCGACCTCCTCGATGCTCATCTCGACCTCGCGGGCGATCTCGGCCGACGTCGGCTCGCGGCCGACCTCGGCGCGCAGCTTGCGCTCGGCGCGGAGGATCTTGTTCAGCTTCTCGACGACGTGCACGGGCATCCGGATGGTGCGGCCCTTGTCGGCAAGCGCGCGGGCGACGGCCTGGCGGATCCACCAGGTCGCATAGGTCGAGAACTTGAAGCCCTTGCGGTAGTCGAACTTCTCGGCGGCGCGCACGAGTCCGATCGTCCCTTCCTGGATCAGGTCGAGGAAGGGCAGGCCCTGGTTCCGGTAGCGCTTCGCGATCGAGACGACGAGGCGGAGGTTCGCCTCGATCATCGCCTGCTTCGCGCCGTGGTCGCCGCGCTCGATCCGCTTCGCGAGCTCGACCTCCTGGGCCGCGGTCAGCAGCGGCACCTTGCCGATGTCCTTCAGGAAGAGCTGCAGCGAGTCGGTCGTGATCTCGAGCGCGAACGCGAGGTCCTCGGCGTCGGCTTCCGGCTCGGCCTCATCGAGCTGTGCGCCCGTGGGACCCGCCGGCTCGGCCTCGTCGTCGTCATCTGCAAACGCGACAGCGGCCCCGTTGAGATCCGGGTTCCCCTCGCTGCCGATCGTGTCGGCGTCAGCCTCGATCTGCACGTTCCCTCCCTTACCCGCGTTCGTCGCCCGTGGGTGCTCGCCCGCGCGGCCGGATCGGCGCGCGCCGTCACTGTCGCAGCGCGATCGGACGGAGCGAAGGAGGAGTTACGACCCGGTCGTCGTAGTCGCCGCGGCGGCGGTCTGGAGCTGGCCGATGAAGGCCGTCGCGGTCTTGCCGTACTGCGTGGTCGCACCCAGCTTGACGGTGTTCTTGAACTGCGTCAGTGCCTTGGCGGGTTGATCCGTCCAGACGAGGAGCAGGCCGAGGTAGTACCGGACCACCTGGCTCTGCGGGAACGTCGCGGTGAGCGGACCGAGCGCCCCGAAGGACGTGTTGATGTTGTCCATGTCGAACAGCCCCACGGCGGCTGCCACCTGTGCCTGGTCGCTCTCGGGATGTGCCTTCGCGTAGGCCGCGTACACAGCTTCGGCCGAGTGCTGATGCCCCGCCGCCTGCAGGCGGGCGCCGCGTTCGAGCGGCCCGCTCGCCGGCACCGGGATGAACTGCGGG
Organism: uncultured Actinomycetes bacterium; assembly: GCA_903930195.1. Taxonomy (GTDB): domain Bacteria; phylum Actinomycetota; class Thermoleophilia; order Gaiellales; family Gaiellaceae; genus PALSA-600. The sequence goes on from CAIYXH010000225.1 coordinate 3,722, forward strand.
TAGCCCTCCGTGAAGTAGTTCGGGTGCAGCAGATTGTCGGCCTGGATCTCGGTGGGCGTGTTCCAGCCCTGGTGCTTCGCCGCCTCGAGCGCCGTCTCGGCGTCGTTGTCGTAGCCGTCCCAGACAAGGGCGATGCCGCGGTAGAGCTGGACGAGCGCGCTCGCGTGCGCGGCAGCCGTACCGCGCTTCGCGCTCGGATAGCTGAGCGCCAGCTTCTGCATCGCGTTGATCGTCCCGTGCGGCCATGTGGCGAAGGCCGCCTCGATCTGCCTTCCCGCCACGCCGGGCAACGTCTTCGGGATCGGGGGCTTCCCCTTCTCCACGTTCGGCTGCTGCGGATTGTCACGCGTCGCGAGCGTGACTCCCACTGCGCCGCCCGCCGCTGCAAGCGCGCAGACGACAACGACGGCGACCATCTGGACGCGCGGACTCATGCCCTTCACGGTACCGAACATCCCCGCCGGGAATGTTGTGGGACGCTACTATCGTTTTTGAAGTCATGCCGAGCTACAGGGAACTTCTCAGCCAGGTCAAGACCGAGATCGCCGAGGTCGACGCGCGTGACGCGCAGGCCATCGCTCGCGCAGTCTGGGTGGATGTGCGCGATCAGGAGGAGTGGCAGGAAGGCCACATCCCCGGCGCGAACCACGTTCCCCGCAGCAGCCTCGAGTCGCGGATCGAGAACGTCGTCCCCGACCGCTCGACCCCCGTCGTCCTGTACTGCGCCTCGGGCGCGCGCTCCGCGTTCTCGGCGAAGTCGCTCCAGGATCTCGGGTACGAGAGCGTCGTCTCGCTCACCGGCGGCATCACCGACTGGAAGCGGAACGGCTTCGACATCGTCCTCCCCCGCATCCTCTCGCCGGAGCGCCGCGCGCGCTACGCCCGGCACCTCGTGATCCCGGAGATCGGCGAGGAGGGCCAGCTCCGGCTGCTCGACTCGAAGATCCTGCTGCTCGGCGCGGGCGGCCTCGGCTCGCCTGCAGCCCTCTATCTGGCTGCTGCCGGAGTGGGACACCTCGGGATCATCGACGCCGACATCGTCGACGAGTCGAACCTGCAGCGGCAGATCGCCCACTCGCTGAACACCCTCGGCACGCCGAAGGTCGACAGTGCGAGGCGCGCGATCGAGGCGCTCAACCCCGACGTCGAGGTCACCACCTATCGCGAGCGGCTCTCGTCGGAGAACATCGACCGGATCCTCGACGACGGCTGGGAGATCATCGTCGACGGCACCGACAACTTCCCGACGCGCTATCTCGTGAACGACGCGGCCGTCTGGCGCAATATCCCCGTCGTCCACGGCTCGATCTACCGCTTCGAGGGCCAGGTCACCGTGTTCAAGCCGGGCGACGGCCCCTGCTACCGCTGCCTCTACGCGACGCCCCCGCCGCCGGAGCTCGCACCCTCGTGCTCCGAGGGCGGCGTGCTCGGCGTCCTCCCGGGCATCGTCGGCACGCTGCAGACGAACGAGGCGATCAAGCTCGCGGCCGGCATCGGCGAGCCGCTCATCGGCCGGCTGCTCCTGCTCGACGCGCTCCACTCGGAGTTCGACGAGGTGCGCATCCCGAAGAACCCGGACTGCCCCGTTTGCGGCGATCACCCGACGATCACCGAGTACATCGACTACGTCGAGTTCTGCACCCGATGAGCACCGTAAGAGTTCCCCCGGTGCTCCGCACGGAGGCGGGCGGCGCGCGCGAGGTCGAGGCCTCGGGCGACACGGTGCGCGCACTGCTCGAAGACCTGACGTCGCGCGTTCCGGCGCTCGGCGACAAGGTCTACGACGGCTCCGCGATCCTGCCCTACGTGAACGTCTACGTCGACGGCGAGGACGTCCGCACGAGCGGCGGCCTCGACGCGCCCGTATCCGAGGACGCGACCATCGTCCTCCTGCCCGCCATGGCGGGCGGTAGTAGCCGCTAGCGCCGTGATCGCCGGCAACCTGCTCGACCTCGTCGGCAACACGCCGCTCGTCCGGCTCGAGCACCTGTCCCCTCCCGGCGTGTCGATCTACGCCAAGCTCGAGGCGCAGAACCCCACCGGCTCGATCAAGGACCGCGTGGCGCTGAAGATGGTCGACGCCGCGAACCTCGCCCCCGGTGCCCGCCTCCTCGAACCGACGAGCGGCAACACCGGCATCGCGCTCGCGATGGTCGCGCGGCTCCGCGGTCACACGCTCACCTGCGTCATGCCCGCGAACGCGACCCCCGAGCGCCGGCTCGTGCTCGAGCTCTTCGGTGCCGAGATCATCGAGTCGCCCGGCGACCAGGG
>CAIYXH010000226.1 GCA_903930195.1 uncultured Actinomycetes bacterium
GACCAGGTGAAGCTGTACGTCGGCTACCTGCGCAAGAAGCTCGTGCCGGATGCGCCCGACTCCGCGCCGGTCGAGACCGTGCGCGGCTTCGGCTACCGCTACCGCAAGACCTCCGTCTAAGCCAGAAGGCTGCGGACGAGGTCGACGAGCTCGGGCGCGCGGAACGGCTTCGCCAGGTACGCGTCGGCGCCCGCGTCGAACCCCCGCTCGACGTCGGCCTGCTGGACGCGGGCGGAGAGCAGGATCACCTTCAGGTGCTTCGTGGCCTCGTCGGCGCGGAGTGCAGCGACCACCTCGGTGCCGGTGCGGCGGGGCATCATCACGTCGAGCACCGCGACGTCCGGCAGGAGCGTGCGGGCCAGGTCGAGCGCCTCGTCGCCGTCGGCAGCGCGCTCGACGCGGAAGCCGGCCCGTTCGAGCCGGAGCGAGACGAGCGCGAGGATGTCCTCGTCGTCGTCCGCGCAGAGGACGAGGGGCGCCTCGCTCACTGGACGGCCACCGGGAGCTCGACGACGAAGGTCGTGCCCTCGCCGACGACGCTGCGCACTGCGATCCGCCCGCCGTGGGCGTCCACGATCGCCTTGGAGATGTAGAGGCCCAGGCCGGTGCCCGAGATCTGGCGCTCGAGCGCCGTCTGCGAGCGGAAGAAGCGCTCGAACAGCCGGTCGCGCTCCTCCTCGGAGATGCCGATCCCGTTGTCCGAAACCTCGAGCACGACCGCGTCGTCTCGCCGTGTGAGCAGCACTTCGACCTCCCCGCCTTCCGGGCTGAACTTGATCGCGTTCGAGATGAGATTGTCGAGCACCTGCGCGAGTCTCCCCTGTTCGCCTGCGACATCCGGCAGGCTGGCGTCCGAGCGTACATGGAGGTCCACCCGGGCGGCGTCTGCCCGCGGCCGGGCCGCGAGCACGCTCTCCTCGACGAGCGCGCCGAGATCGACCGGCAGTGCCTGGAGCGCCAGCTCACCTGCCTGAAGCCGCGCGGCGAAGAGCATGTCGCTGACGAGATCGAGGAGCCTCTGCGCGTTCCGGTCGATGACGCCGAGGAACTCGCGGCCCTCGCGCTCGGTCTCCTCTTCGAGGAGCAGCTCGACGTACCCGATGATCGAGGTGAGCGGCGTACGGAACTCGTGCGAGACGCTCGAGACGAACTCGTCCTTCAACCGGTCGAGCTCGCGCAGCCGGATGTTCTGCGCCTTCAGCATCTCCTGCGCGAACTCGGCGTCGCGGCGGGCGGCGCGCTCGTCGGCCTGCGCCGCCTCGACCCCACGTACGAGCCCGGCGAAGCGGATCACGGCGAGCACCCCGATCACCGCGGTGCCGATCGCGACGACGTAGACGTGGATGTGGTCGTGCTTCAGGCGCTCGACGATCAGCACGGCCGGACCCGCGAGAAGCGCCCCGCCGAGGAGCAGCAGCCGCAACGGTGTGAGCCGCGGGATCGTGCGCCGGTCGCGGAAGGTGATCGCCCCGACGGAGGGGTCGACCGCAGCCGCACCCCAGATGACGTAGGTGCCGAGATAGATCAGGTCGAGCCAGCCGCCGGGCTTGTACGTGGACGACGTCCCGTAGACGAGCGCCCCGACGACCGAGAGGCCGACGCCGGTCACGAGCAGGCGGTACGCGCTCGAGCGCCGGCTCGGCCCGCCGAGCAGCTGCGAGAGCGCGACGAGGAGCGCCGTGTTCATCACCGGATAGGCGATATCGACGATCCGGACGCGCGCGCTCGCGTGCTCGTGCAGGTACGGGTCGAAGAGGAAGACCCACTCGACGGTCAGGAGCGCCGCGGAGACGATCACCGTGTCGAGGAGCGCCGCCCGCGAGGTCTGGCCGCCGAGGCGGCGAACGAGGAGCACGATACTCCGTCTACGCAGCTGCTGCGGCCCAGGTCTTCCTGGCCGCGATCGCCGCGTCGGATGGCTCGCGGGCCAGCGTCGCTGCCGAGCTGTTCAAGGTGAAGGCGGCCACGGTTCTCGGGAACGAGGCGTTCAATGCGAACGGCGACGTCACCGCGAACCCGGTCACGATCTACAAGGTGGTTGGCGGGAAGTCGACGACCCTCAAGGTCATCGTTCCCAGCAACTCCCTCGTCGCGTCCGCGTAGGCGAGCAGCGACTGTTCGACAGCGAGGGGAGGGCTTCGGCCCTCCCCTCGCTCGTTAAGTCTCCTTGCCCCGACTCAACAGAGGCCTAACACACGACCACGAAGCCCCCGAGGTACCGTGACTGTCCTGTCCCGCCTTGCTCGCACCAGTCTCGTCCTCATCGCCGCTCTCGCCGTTGGCGTCAGCACTGCCGCAGCGGGATCGTTCCCGACGAAGGGCACGGTCGTCCTCGGCAAGAGCATCGGCGGGATCTCGCTCGGCGAGACGACCACCGGTGTCAAGACCCACTGGGGCCCGAAGTACGACGTGTGCACCACCTGCAAGGATCTGACCTGGCTCTACGAGTACCAGGGCGGCGAGCCGCTCGGTGCGGCAGTCCGGTTCCAGAACAACAAGGTGGTCTCGGTGTTCACGCTCGGCTCCCCCGCCGGCTGGGGCTCGAAGGGCCTGATGATGGGCGACCCGCTCGCCAACATCTACACGGATTACGAGAACCCGGGCGACGTGCACTGCATCGGGTACGACGCCCTCACCGTGAAGGTGCCGGGCGGCACGATGGCGTTCTACAGCGCGGCCGGCGTGATCTACGGCTACGCGCTCACGGCCGGCAAGCTCTCTCCCTGCCAGTAACCAGGCTCGGGTAGCCGCCGGCGGTGCGCCGCTTGCGCGGCAGCACCGCCTGGACGGCTGAACGCTTAGACGCTCGAGCCGCGGCCGATGCCGCCGACTGCCGCTGCGATCACGACGAGCAGGAGCACCAGGAAGAGGAACTTCGAGATCACGATCCCGCCGCCGATCGCGACGATCAGCAGGATGAGAAGCAGTAGCCAGAGCATCGAGCAAACCTCCATCTCGGGAACAGGGACAGTCCGAGAGTTCCCGGTGTTCGTCGGTCGAAAACACCCTCAGACGATTCACAACGGGTCGCCAGGGTGACCACAAGCCGGGTTCCTAGCCTGGCTGCATGACCTCAGACGACTCCACACCGACAGGCGGCGTGACCCGCCGCACCCTGCTTCGCCGCGCCGGCGCCCTCGGCGTCGCCGCCGCGGCGGGCGGCACGCTCGGCGTCGCCCGCACCCTCACCGAAGCTCCGCCGGCCTCGGCCGCCGAGCTCGCCGCAGCTGCTCTCGTCCTCACCCCCGAGCAGGAAGAGGGCCCGTACTACGTGGCCCTCGAGAAGATCCGCAAGAACATCACGCTCGGCCGTCCCGGGATCCCGCTCGAGCTGAAGCTCCAGGTCGTGACCACGGCCGGCAAGCCCGTCGAGAACGCGGCCTGC